>JABSQI010000523.1 GCA_013215905.1 Legionellales bacterium
TAATAGTTGTAATAAAAATGAAGTGTTTCATTGTTTCCTTTTTTGTGAACTAACAACATTTATCTAGGTTAGCATATTTTCGAAATAGTTGTAAAGTTGCAGTGTATAAAGTTTATTTGAGGAGATAAGTGCAAGAATATTTTAGATTAATAGTTTTAATGTTATATAACAATCATATAAGTTTAACAAGGAATCTTTATTTTGTTATAGGTTAGGTAAAATTAAAATTTTAAGAATAAAATTATGGTAATTATTGACTATTTTATATAGATATTGAGTTTTTCCCCTTATAATGTTGGCATCGGAATTAATAAAATTATAAGTGAGTTTGTTTACAAATATAATTTGAAAGTCATCAAATAGTATTTTTATTTCCAAATAGTTAGTTATTTATTTTTTAAATATCTTTTTTTCGATAATTTCTATAATTATATGAATTACCTTGATATGTAATTCTTGAATACGATCTGAATAAGGAAAATTTGTTGCTGTGACAATTGCTAGATCTGCTGATGATGTTACAGATGACTCTGCTCTACCAGTTAAGGCAATAATTTTCATACCTAGCTTTCTAGCTGTTTCAATTGCTTGCATTATGTTATTGCTCTCTCCGCTTGTACTGAGACAAAATAGTACATCGTTTTTTTTACTGTTTGACTCTAAAAATCTGGAAAAAATATATTCAAAACCAAAATCATTTCCAACGCAAGTTATATGAGCCGGATCAGATATAGCTATTGCAGGTAATGGTTTTCGTGGTTCTCGAAATTTTCCTGATAATTCTTCAGCAAAATGCATCGCATCGCACAGTGAACCGCCATTCCCGCAACTAAATACTTGTCCACCTTGTTTTATAGAGTTTACTATGATTTCACTAGCTTCATCAATTTTATTGATAATGCTTTCATCATTGATTAAATTATTTAGGGCAGATTGAGCTTCCTGTAACGATTGCAAAATATCTTGTTTCATTTTCATAAGCTTAGAATTAAAAAATTAAGACTACATAATTTATAAACTTTTAGCAAGCAAACTTTTGTTTTAATAGGCTATCAGTAATATATCAACGCTTGTCAAAAATATTTTACAATTAACTACTATAATCTAGTATTTTTTCTATGTTTTTTACTTTAATTTTGCTTTTTAATCTATGAATTGCCTTTTCAATAGTTATCTTAGGGAGATCTAAAGTGTTACTGATGTTATTAATTGTATTTCCATAAATGTGTAGCTTTAAACAGTGCCAATCTATTTCGGAAATGTGAGATTTATCTTCTAATACTCCAAGCGTATATAGTAAATTGATTAATTTATTATTATTGGAAAATTGGGTATTCTTCGCTGGAGCAAAATAATCGTTTCTTTGTGAAGCTAGATCAAATTTTATTTCTCTATAGTAGTTTATAACGTCTTTGCTTTCTTTGGCAAAGGATGTGATGAAATTTTGGATTTTTGAGAAGTCATTAGCTAAGACATTGTATATTTGCTTACTGTCTGATGCAAAGGCATACATTCTAAAGGCATCTACATCAT
>JABSQI010000524.1 GCA_013215905.1 Legionellales bacterium
AAAATACAATAATAATAATAAAAAAAAAGGAAATGATAAGAGAGAAAAAGCATGTCATCGATTCATGTAATGATAAAACAATAAATAAAAATAAAAAATAAAGGAAATGATAAGGGAGAAACAGAATGTCATTTTATATAATTCATTACGATATATAAGAAAAACAATAAATATAATTATTTGTGTATGAAATAACAAACAAAATTATGTATAATTAAATTTAACATTCGACGGCCATGGTTCGATTGAGGCGAAATTATGTTGTTGAAACACTACTTACTTACAAAATCAAATTTAATTCCGGATTGTCTATGAATTTCGTTATTAACCTGCATTAACTAATACCATTATTTTTTTCATCAAAATACACAATACAGACGGATGCCACTTGATCGACAAAAAAGAAAACAATATTAGATGTATAAGATATCTTCTCACACCAAGAAGTAATCATTACACATATCATCATCACATTAAATCACTCCACACATATCCATATCCATTACTCCATTATGAATAAATATGGTTGACATATCGCATGATTGCTTCTCAAATCGATTGTCAATATCACAAGTATAGCAAACTACCCATTTCCCTTATCCAATAAATTGTTGCGCTTCATTTTGTGTCCGGGAAACACCCTCAACAAACATAATTCATAGCAAACTATCCTTTGTATAGCAAACTACTTCAAACATAAGTGAAGACTAATCAAATCCGAAAACAGCATACTTGACAACTCAGATCCTAAATGAGACCAAATATTTCATGCTCTTCATAAGGAAATTAATTCACGGGATAATTTGAAATTCGAGTTAAGGATTCTACAACATCCAAGATATCCACCGATCACAGGGCTCACTTAAAAAGGTAAGAGGAAATGCCTGGAATCGATTCTTAGATTGAAAAACGTAAGTAAACAAAATGGATGAAGCTGTTCAATCAAAACAACTTCATCATAATCATCTTCTCATAATAACATTTATGCGACCTTTGGTGGATGTTATTCGTCAACAAAAAAAAACTAATATCAAGGAGAAGAGGTCCTATTTATAGTTCACAAGCCATATAACCGTTTCCTGACATGTTAACAAAACATAAAGTATATATTACAATAAAAATAAGATAAATAATAAAATAAAGAAAGTATTAATATTTCACAGGAAGCTATTACCTTAGTGGCACAAATTGCCCAGGGTGGTTTACGAGACGCGGAAAGCCTGTTAGATCAATTGGCAATTATAGGGCACGGGATATTTTAAGGAACATTAGCGCCGTTTGATATTTTTATTTTGGTCATGAATTCTAGAGAAAACTAGAAATAGATTTAACAAATTATCTTTGCATTGGACGACATATTAACTATATTATTTTGTTATTTGAAAGAAGCATTTTCAATAACATTCATCGGAATTCCGCTTTGCCCATAAACATGCTAAACATGAAATACCTGTTTCGTAGTTGAAAGTAGCGAAAGACAACGGTGACGCAAGTGAAGCATGCACCTACACCAAGACCGATCTCC
>JABSQI010000525.1 GCA_013215905.1 Legionellales bacterium
AACATATTATTAAGTTATACTACTAACTCACATGTTAGAAATAAATTGTTTTAAAGCATATGACATTAGGGGAAAATTAGGCCTAGAGTTAAATGAAAAGATAGCCTATAGAATAGGCAGAGCATTTGGACAACACTACAATGCAAATAAAGTAGTTATCGGGCGTGATATCAGATTATCCTCAGAAGATTTAAAAAACGCTTTTTCTAAAGGGTTAGTAGATTCTGGCGCAAATGTTATTGATCTTGGAATTACTGGCACTGAAGAAGTATACTTCTCTACTTGGGACCTAAATGCAGATGGAGGAATCGAAATTACTGCCAGTCATAATCCTATAGATTATAATGGCATAAAAATGGTTGGAAAAGGAGCTACTCCTATAAGTTCGAAAACTGGCCTTACAGCTATCAAAAATTTAGCTGAGAAAAATGAATTTTCCATACCAGAAAAACAAGGAATTATAACCCATACCTCGAATTTAAAAAACTACATTTCTCATATACTAAGCTACATAGACATGAATGACATTTCTCCTATGAAAATAGTATTAAACTCAGGTAATGGCTCAGCTGTACATGTTGTTGATGCTATAGAAAAAGTTTTCAATGATAACTCTGTTCCTATTGATATTATAAAAATTCACCATAAATATGATGGTACTTTTCCAAATGGGATCCCAAATCCTCTTTTGAAAGATAATAGACAAGATACTATAGATGCGATACAAAAACACAAGGCTGACTTGGGGGTTGCTTGGGATGGAGATTTTGACAGATGCTTTCTTTTTGATGAAAATGCAAATTTCATTGAAGGATATTATATAGTTGGTTTGTTGGCAAAATCTTTTTTTCAAAATAATGAGAATGCCAAGATTGTACATGACCCAAGACTAATATGGAACACCATAAATATTATAGAAAAACTTAACGGTACAGCCATTCAGAGTCCTTCCGGACACTCCTTCATGAAAGAGACTATGAGGAAACACAATGCCGATTATGGAGGAGAAATGAGCGCACATCATTACTTCAAAAATTTTGCATATTGTGATAGTGGCATGATTCCATGGTTATTAATATTAGGTCTATTATCAAAGCAAAGAACCTCACTCTCAAAGCTTGTCAACAATATGATACAAGATTTTCCATCTTCTGGGGAAATAAATATTGTTTTAAAAGAACCTGATACAGCAATAAATCATATTAAAAAACTTTATTTAGAGAAATCTTCTTCTGTAGATTATATGGATGGTATTAGCATGACTTTTGACGATTGGCGCTTTAATCTAAGAAAATCTAATACTGAATCAGTTGTAAGGTTAAATGTTGAAAGTCGAGGAGATATTAAATTAATGAGTGAAAAAACTACTGAACTACTTAAGATTCTAGAAAATCTTAATTAAATAATATTATAGTCTTTAACACTTGTTTATATACTATAATATTGTAAAAAGATACTTTCACTAAATAATTTTCAATTTAAAGATGATAGATCATAACTATAATTTGAGTGGCATTCATAT
>JABSQI010000526.1 GCA_013215905.1 Legionellales bacterium
AAAAAATTAACAGAATTAAAAGAAAAACAAGATCAATTACAAGATGAACTTGATGAATTTGATAGAGTACCTGAAAAAGAGATAAAAAGAGATTTAGATGAAAGTTTACAAAAAAGAGAAGATTTATTAAATCAAATTAGTAAATCTTTAAAGGATATAGAGGCGAGAGAGAAAGAAATATCTAAACCTTTTGATAAAAGAATTGAAAAACTAGGTTTAGATAAATTTAGTACCAAAGAACAAAGTGATATATATGACAGAAAATTAGCTGCTGTTAAAAAATCACTTGAGCTTGATGAAGAATTTGATGATTTAGTTAGTGGAGAGAAATTAGCTAAATTAATTAGAAGAGAACAAGAAAAGAATAGAGACAAAAGAAGAAAGTTCTATTTTAATTTACATATGGAGCAATTAATGGAACTTCAAGATAGAGATGGATTCGTTTATTGGGATAATAGTGAAGAAGGAAAAGCTAATCTATTTAATAGTAAAAGAGGTAGAATTGATTATAAAGATGGTAAATATATGTTTACACCTGAAAATGAAGAACCATTTTTAGTTAATGAAGCCAATAAAGAACTTTATGAAAATCAAATTAAACCTGGTAAAGAAAGTGAATGGGAAGAACATAAAAATAACATAAACAAAAAAAATAAAAAACAATTAGAAGAATCAAAGAAGGAAGTTGGTACACTACTAACTAAATTGAATGAATTAAATGAAAAGAAAAAATCTTTAACTTCTTCTGTTCACAGTAAACGAATATTTAATACATCTACAGTAAGAAGATCAAATGATCAAATTGAAGAATTAGATACTAATGATACTCTTAGAAAAGGATTAATTAAAGAATTAAATAGATTAAATAAAATATTAAATCGTCCTGTTTTTGATAATACATTAACAGGTAAAGAAATAGACAACCAAGAATTACTTATTAATATAGCTATTGATAAAGAGGTAGCCTCATTAGATACATCTATTCGTGAAATTCAAGAAGAAGTTGGTAAAGATGAAAAAGGAGAACCTCAATTTACAGGTACATTAAGTAAAGCTCAACTTAAGGTATCTAAATTAGAGGATCAAATAAATAAACTTCCAATCCCTAATAGATTAAAAATGTATACTGTTACGGATAACGAAGATGGTTCTTTTACTGTATTTCAAAATATAAATGCAGTAAAAGAAGAATCTATTTCTTTAACGGATACTAAACTTAATGAAAAATATTATAAAGATGATAAAGGCAGGCATTCAATAATAGGAAAAGATACTGAACACAATGAAAATACAGAAGTATTTGAAATGCTTTCTCCTGCTGATTTAAGATTTGAAAAATTAAAAGAATTTAGGAAAAAACTTGGTAAGCCAATTAATGTTGCTAAAAATGAAACACTAATGGAAATGGCAGAAAAAATGCCTAAGACAGAAAGTGAATTCTTAAAAATAAAAGGTATTGGTAAAGTTAAAAACGAAAAATACGGAAAACAATTTCTTGAATTTATTGCA
>JABSQI010000527.1 GCA_013215905.1 Legionellales bacterium
GCTACGTCAGTGATTGTTATTCTATCTGTTATGAGAAACTGATTACTTGTAAGTAAATTATTAAGTTTGTAAAGAAACTCTTCAACTTTATCTTTTGCATTAGTTTCTTTTTCATATCTATTTGGATATTTGAATCTATCTAGAAAATATTTAAAATGATTATCGTTTACACTTATTAGTTCTTGACAGTTTTTTTCTTCTAATGCATTTTGTGGCGCCCATTGATTCGGATCACTAATTTTTAAAGCCCAATGAATTATATCAAGACTTTCATCTATTATTTCACCTTGTGAAGTTTGTAGCACTGGAACTGTTCCTTTAGGAGAGATCTTAATCAGTTCTTTGGGTTTGTTTTTTAAATCAACCTCAATAATTTCGAAAGATATTTTACTGTAAATCAGAGACATTCTTGCTCTAATTGCATATGGACATCTTCTAAACGAATAAAGTAAATTTTGCATTGTAATCTTTCTTTAAGAGCCTGTTGGCAATGATACTAAACGAAGTAAGATATTGATAGGAAATATTCAAAATTATTGGTTCTCATTTTTTTAATTATTTTGTAACTATGCGAGAAGTCTTCAAAAGAGAAATGGAGATTGATAAAAAATGTAAAACTACTGAACTTATTTGTTAGTACTACGTGCAATAATTGTAAATTAATATAAACAGGACAAAATATAAACAATATTCTAAAGTCTTAGCATATGGTTGTAATGTTACAAACTTTAAGTATTTTAAAACTAAATTTTGCTAAAATTGACTAATGGTTCTATTCTTACAGTTATACTATCTAGTAAGTAAACAAAATTCACTATGTAATTAATTAAGTTATTTTTACATAGGCAATTCTGGAGTAAGATTTATAGCTTGAGTTTGTTGGCTAACTAGAGCAATATTGATAGTATTGAATATTGTTCTATCAATATGTATAATAGTATTTTAATCACAAAATATTGGGGGGAAAATGTTACCTGGATTCTTAAAGGCTTTGTGGGGTGATTTGTCAAAAGATGAGCTTAAGAAATTTAGCTTGCTTTCCTTGATAATTACATTGATTTTAGGAAATTATTGGATGTTAAGGGTTATGAAAAACCCAGTTTTTCATGATCTGGTGGGTATGCAATACCAGCCATATGCCAAGATGGGATCAATGGTGGTCGTTGCCTTTGTTATCTTGATATACAGTAAACTAGTAGATATTTTTTCCAAAA
Source organism: Legionellales bacterium (assembly GCA_013215905.1). The sequence goes on from JABSQI010000527.1 coordinate 1,215, forward strand.
AAGCTTTATTCGACATATTGTGTGGTTTTTATGCATCTGTCTTTCTATTTTTAAGTTTTGCAATAGCGGCTCCTACGTTTTTTTCTTTAACTCCAGATGCTGCTTTATTTGATGTCTTTGATTGGATTCCTGGAAAGATGATAGGATGGATATCTTATTTTGCTTTTGAGAGTTCATCTTTGTTGATTATTTTGTTTTGGGCATTTGTAGCAAGTATCACTAAGCCTGAGTCAGCAAAGAAAGGTTATGCAATGATTGTCTCTTGTATTCAAATAGGAACTATTACAGGCCCTG
>JABSQI010000053.1 GCA_013215905.1 Legionellales bacterium
CCCCAAAACCCCAAAACCCCATATAAATAAACGATAAATAAATTAATAATATTTATTATAAGTTAATTAATCATAAAAAATGGGTAACAAATTGGTAAAACCTATATTATCAGCTGTGTAAATTATTAGTTAATAAGCAAACTATTTTGATTAGAAAATTTGTCTTCTATTTGGTATTTTTATTATTTGTAACTTTATCTTTGCAGCAAGTTGGTTTTGATTTATCAATTTTGTTGGGAACAGCAGGATTCTTAACGATTGCTATCGGCTTTGCTTCAAAAACTGTAGTATCCAATTTTATCAGCGGAATATTTATAATTGCAGAAGGATCGATTTCAATTGGGGATAAGGTTCAGATTGGGAAGAATAAGGGGGAATTAGTTTCGATTGATTTATTATCTGTCAAAATAAAAAACTCAAATCAACAGCATATGAGAATATCAAATGAGAGTGTCTTAAAATCTGAAATTATTAATCTATCACAACCGACTGTTCAAAGAAGAACTATTATTTTTCAGTTAAGCGTGCTATCTGACATTGAAAATTTTATTAGAAAGCTTGCTAGCATTATTGAAAAATCTGATTTAGTAGAAAAGGAATATAGACCTAAATTTCTTATTAAAAATATGCAAGACTCTAGTTTATTTGTAGAGTGTAAAATATGGTGCAAGGTTAAAGATGATGATGAGGCGATTTCTCATATTCTAAAAGAGATGAGATATTTATATAAAGATAGCCAAGATTTATTACCTTTTAATAACTATGTAGTGTCAAAAAAAATGTAAATTAATTATCTTCACTGTTAGGTATAATTTTTACTAATAAAACATAAGGCCCACGCATTTTCTTTATTACTAGAGAAAAATTATCGAAGTAAATATGCTCTTTTTCTTTTGGGATCCTTTCTAATTTTTGTGTAATAAGTCCGCTAATTGTTTTGTGTTTTGTATCGGGTATTGAAATATGCAGAGCTTTTTCTAGGGAATAAATAGGAGTACTGCCCTTCATTAGTAGGGTCCCATTTTGGAGTGTTATCCAATTGGATTTTAGTTTATTGAATTCGTCATTTATATTACCTAATAATGCGCTGACGATATTATCAAGAGTAACAAATCCAATAATTTCTCCTATTTTATTAGTTACTATTGCAAAATGAGAATATCCTTCATTAAATTTTTCAAACATATCTTGAATTGAAAAATCGTATGGAACTTTTAAGATAGGTCTAATAAATTCACAGATTTTTATGTTTTTTGGATTAACTTTAGATTTGACTAGAGGTAAAATATTTTTAACGTGTACTATCCCAATAATATTATTTTTTTTATTTCTATATATTGGGTATCTACTATATTTTTTGGTAAATATTAATTCTAGAGCATTCTCTAGTGACTCGTTTTCTTCAATACATACCATATCATTGTCTGAATGCATCAAATCGGCAACAATTAACTCGGTAAATTCTAAAGTATTGCCCAGTAACTCATATTCTCCATGGTTTGTGTCATTGACTGATGAATCTAGGATTATTTTAAGTTCGTCTTTTGAATAACTGATAACGGATGAAAAATCTGTTCTATAACCAATCATTTTTAGAAAAATTAATGAGCACTCATTTAATAAATAAATAATAGGAAACATTATTTTATGAAAGAGATATAGAGGAATGGAAGTCCATAGAGCAATTTTTTCAGCAGATCTTATTGCGATAGATTTGGGCGCTATTTCTCCCACAACTATGTGTAAAAAGGTAATTACTGCAAACCCAAAACCGATAGATAATGTTGATACTATATTTTCAGAGGTAATTTGTAATAAGTGTAAAAGCGGAATAATTAAATCTGAGAAAGCAGGTTCCCCAATCCAACCTAAAGCTAATGATGTTAGAGTAATCCCAAGTTGACATGAAGATAGGTAAATATCTTGTTGTTCATGAATTAAAGCAGTAACTCGACCTTTATAACCTTGAGTATCCTGCAGTGTTTTTAATTTAGAATTTCTTAATTTAACGATACTAAATTCTGCTGCCACGAAGAAGCCATTTAGTATAACTAGAATAATTGCATATATTAAGTAGAATATATTCACTAATTAAATACTATAAAAAATTTTACCAAGTTGTATAAATTATTTTGTTTCAGAGGATACATATTTTTAAAAAGCCCTAAAAAACCATCCATGTCTATTTACAATGAATTTTAGAGTATTTTCCACTTTTTTTCTATTAAAAACAAGATTAGTGGTTGTATATGATAAACCAGTTAAAATAGTATTTTATTCAATTGCAACAATTATTAGACAAAAACAACAAAATTATAAAATACAGAGCCATATAATCAATATATTTTAGATGTATTTAACAGAAATTAAAGCGACGAATTTTATATATCAATTTTATATATATTATCTATTTGTTCTATAGATGAAACAGAACATTTCAGCTTTTTTAATAATCCAGTACTCATATCGAAAACACATCCATGCACAGTTAAATCCTTGCCATTTACCCAGGCTGCTTGAACAGTATTGGTGTAGCATGTATTGTATACTTGTTTAAAAATGTTTAATTCAACTAATCTATTTGATCTTTCAACAGGGTCTTTAATATCATATAGTTCATTTTTATGTTGTAGAAATACATCTTTAATATTTCTTAGCCAGCTATCTGTTAATCCAAAAGGGGTTACTCCCATTGCAGCATTGATTCCCCCACACCCATAGTGACCACAGATTATAACATCGCTGATTTTGAGTACATCAACAGCATATTGTAAAACGGACAAGGAATTAAGATCGGTGTGTAACATTAGATTTGAGATATTTCTAGTAACAAAAAGATCACCTTGATCTAGACCTGCTAATGTTGCTGGAGAAACACGGCTATCTGAACATCCTATCCATAAATACTGTGGAGATTGTCCTTTAGATAGTTCAATAAAAAAATCAGGATCAATGGCTTTTTTTTGTTTAGCCCATATTTTGTTTTTTGCTAATAATTCTGAAAGATCTCCCATGTATGAAGTATTAGCTATCAACTGGATAGCGTCAAGTTACTCCTGACATATGATGGAACTGATTCGTTTATTATCAATGTACATAAAACGGAAATAGAGGGTAATATATTAATCTCTATGGCCACTAAAAGCTGAGAAGATATGTAATAAGCTAACAAAAATATTATACAATGATACGTATAATCCTATTGTTGCAATTAAGTAATTTCTTTCTCCTCCGTTAATTATTTGGCTTGTTTGAAACAAGATCATACCGGAAGATATTAATACAACCGCAGCGGAAGCAGCTAAATGTAAAGCAGGGATGTTAAATAGAAAAGCAGCTAACATCGATAAGATAGCGGTCATCATTCCAATAAATAGCATACCTCCTAAGTAACTATAATCTTTTTTAGAGACTAACACGTGTCCTGATAATCCCATAAATATGACACCTGTGGAGAATAAAGACATTATAATAATATTACCGCCATTACTTAAGGCTAAGACAGAGTTTAGTAGTGGTGCTAGGGTATATCCCATGAAACCTGTAAACATAAATACAGCAACGATACCAAGAGCGCTATTTCTTAGAGCATGAACTAAAAACATCAATCCGTATGCACCTAAAAAGAAAACTATTAAATTTGGAGCAGGATTAAGATTAAATTGCATAGTGAAAAAAGCTGATAACCCACTAAATATCAAAGATAAACTAAGCAAAAAATAAGTATTTTTTAAAACCTTATTTTTAATTTGGGTATTGGTTTGTACTAATGAAGTTGAGTTAATTCTATAATTTGCCATTATTTAGATCACCTTGAAAAATAACTACTATATATTAATTATACATCATAAATTAAAAATTGTGAATAAAGGAGGTCTAAAAAACAAGCAGTTAGCTAAATTTTCCCATTTTTCCCCTGTTTTTAGGCAGTAAAATATATATTTCCCCAGTTTCTTTTAATTTACCAGCTAATTTTGCTGCTTGATCACCATATCCACAGAAAATGTCAATACGCCTAGGACCTTTTATTGCTCCTCCTGTATCTTGAGATATAGCTAAAAATTGCATTGATGATTTATTTATAGGGTTATTAGTATTGATCCATACGGGTAATCCTAAAGGAAAATATTGCACATCTACAGCTATACTGCGCTTTGATGCCAGTTTAGTTTTTTGGCTGCCATAAACACCATTCTTTTCTATTATTTTTGAGAATACATAGGATTTATTTTTGTTCAGGAGATTTTCTATACTCTGTGGATTATTTTTTAGCCATGCTTTTATAGATTGCATTGAGACTTCTTGTTTTTCTAACTCACCAATTTCAATTAAATGTTTTCCGATCGATGTATATTTGTGCCCATTAGTACCATTATAGCTTAGGGTTAGAATTGAACCATTTGGTAATTGCACTAGACCGCTTCCTTGTATCTGTAAGAAAAACAATTCCACTTTGTTGTCAACCCATAGTATTTCTAGATTTTTATTCTTAATAGCACCGTTTTCAATTTCTTTTCTGGTAAAATAAGGTATTAACTTTCCGTCTTGTATTCTGCCTGCAATTCTTCTTTTAAAGAAAGCTTTTTCAGGAATAAAAACATTTAAATCTGGGACAATGACTAAATCATCAGGCTTTGTATAAACGGGGAACTTATATCTGGAAGTTTTAATAAATGAGCCCTGGATTATTGGGGCATAATATCCTGTAAATAAACTTCTGATATTTGATACTACTTTATATGGTGCAAAATTAGTTTGTATAAACTTCTTAAGCTCAGGAGCGCTTGAAGTTTTTGAAGATAGGAATCTTTTACAAATTTTTTTTAAAGATTTGTGATCATAATATTTTAAGTATGGAAATTGAGTATCTTTTGTGGTTTTAGTAGTGCAAGATTCTGTAAATATAGGCATTAGGTTTTCTAGATTATCTTGAGACCAACCTGGGAGTTTATCAAATGTTGTTTCTTCTAAGTGAAAGGAATAATCTGATACTTTGAAATGTCTGTACAAGAGAGCCGTAGCGATAATCGCTAATACAATAATAATTTTTAAGAGAATACTTTTATTAGAAAACATTATTCTAATTTACCCAAAATATCGTACTATTTTTATCTTCTATAGTTGAAAATATTACAATGTTTAAATGTAACACACTAATTTTTAATGAACAATACTTTAATTCTTATAGAAATAGTTGTATTAGTTGTTGTTCTTAAAAAAGTGCTATGCTTAATAGTGAAATAAGGTTTAAAATTATGTCTTTATTAGAAGAATATAAAAAGCAGTTACTTATTAATTTACATGGTTTTTCATTAGATAAGGGAAACTCGTATATGGATGCTATGGTGGGGGTTATATTACGTAACAAGTTTAAGATGCCAATTATTTCTGATGAACATGAAGTACTTATTAGATATTGTACTGATCATAATGTTAGAGCATTTGAAAGGACGAGCTATTTAATGATGATACAGTATATTTATTTAACGAATCTATCTAAAGTATTAGAAAGGAAAATTAACCAGCTTAATATTCAATCTAAAGATAATTTAATTGTTATAGATGAGCTTCAAAAAAAGACAAATCGAAAAGATGATTCTAGTAAGGACAATATGACTAATGAAATTGAGCAAGTCAAAAATAAACTCACTCAAGCGCAAGGAGATTTAGAAAAACTTAAAGATGATAAGGAAAATACTCTAAAGAAAATAGATAAATTAAAAAAATATTTTGGAGATTTAGAAGTAAAACAAAAAGAATTTGAAAAAAAATCTAAAAATATTTTACAGAAAAGAAAAAGCGAAATTTTAAGGATATTAGAAAATTTATACAACAAAGATGAAAATAATCAACTTGGAGGATTTGTTTTTTTTATTAAAGAAGCCTATAAGAAGAGCTTACAAAAAAGAAATTTAAAGAATTTATTAAATGATATATCAATTAGTATTACTGAAATGATGTTTATTTTGTCTAAGAATATAGGAAATAATAATAGTCAACCATTACCTAATGATTGGTTTTTAAAAGAAGTATTTGATAGTTTGAGTAGTGATGAAAAAGTTTCGCAGGCATTTAGTATAGATATAAAAGAAGAGAATTCTCTAGTTAATTCCTTAGATTTATTACTATCTATAGTTATTGGGATACATAGAGTAGTTGCAAGGCACCAAGATGAGAAAAATATCAAAGTAGATTTTGTCAAGAAGATAGCTAGTTTAAAAATAGATATGGAAATAGACTATGCCACCTGATTTTAAAGATTTGGATATACTCTCAAAAAGTCCATTATACAATCAGTCTAAAGAAATACTTATTATACTTCATGACGTGATGCAAAAATATAAAAGCATAGAAAATAAGGTTGAGGAAATATCTGCAGTAATTGAAGAATGCCAACAAAAATTATCTGATAATCTAACCACCAAAGCTGAAGTAGATGCAAATAATGATATCTACAAGACTCTAGGAGTGAATTAATAGTAGTAATTTATGAGTTTATTAAAAGATAAAGTAATAATCATTACTGGTTCAACAAGAGGTATTGGTCGATCAATTGCTCTGAGGTTTGCTAAAGAGAAAGCCAAAATTGTTGTAGTTGGTAAGTCGGCAGAAGAGCATCCTAAGTTACCTGGAACTATATATTCTGTTGCTGATGAGGTTACGAAATTAGGCGGGATCTCCTTGCCAATACAAGCTGATCTAAGAGAAGAAAATCAGATTTCTAATATAATCAATCAAACTATTACTGAGTTTGGGAAAATAGATATATGTGTAAATAACGCTTCTGCATTATGTCTTGATGATATAGAGAAATTATCTATAAAAAAATGGGACTTAATGCATAAAATTAATGTCAGGAGTACATTTCTTATGTCAAAGCTTTGTTTGCCATATCTAAAAAAATCTTCTATCCCAAATATACTAAATATTTCACCTCCTATAAATTTGGATCCAAAGTGGCTGAGTAGCTATTTAGGTTATACTATATCAAAGTATGGAATGAGTCTTTGTACTTTAGGGATGTCAACTGCATTTCAAAAACATAGAATTAGAGTTAACTCCTTATGGCCAAAAACTACGATTGCAACTTCTGCTATCAAATACAATTTTTCAGAAACAGTGCTGAAAGCAAGTAGAGTCCCAGAAATTATGTCTGATGCAGCCTTTACGATTATAACTCATTTAGATAAATCGGGGGTCTTTTACATTGATGAAGAAGTACTTTTATCTATAGGAATTAAAGATTTTTCTAAGTATTTATATGATCCAAGTATAGATTTGTTAACTCCTGATTTATATATATGACTCTATAATATTAGTAAAATTTAATTATCTTAAATTTTTTAAGCAAGGTCAGCTTTTAATATAGTTGCGTGCTATTGCTAAGGCTTTGTAGTAGTAAATAAAAATAGAATAAATACAATGATAACTAGAATAAAAGTGAATATAGAATAATATTGTGTTTACTAATGTATAATTGCAGCTCTTTAATGAAAATAGGAATCATTGATAATGTTAGATTATAAAATTATTGGATATTTAGCTGCAATATGTACAACTATCTCTTTCTTGCCACAAGTTATATATTGCTTTAAAACACGCTCAACAGGAGATATCTCTTTATCAATGTATAGTGTATTTAACGTAGGTATTTCTTTATGGTTGATCTATGGTATAAGCCTGGGTGATTACCCTATGATAATTGCAAATACAATCACATTGTTTTTTACAGTACCAATTTTAATGCTTAAATGCAAGAATAATTTTAATTTATAAAATACCAATTTAAAAAAATTAGTATAGACTTGATAAAATTTATTTTGTAATTCTGATATAAATAATAGGAATAATATATAATTTTGTCTAAGTAAAGTCTGATTATACATCGATTATATTATAATCAATGCCTTCAACATAATTCTTCTTTCTTGTAGGATCACTAGTACAATATTTAGCAAAATCTAGGTGGATGAATCTGTACATCAAGTGTTCGTCCCTACCTTTTGGGATCCCCAATCTCTTAGTTTGGATAATTTGTTTAGGGGTATTATCTGAATCTTCTATATAAAAAGAATTTTTGCAGAATGTTTTTTGATCCCATTCTGTTAATTTAATATTTAATGATTTGCATAACAAGGTTTGTCCAGAGCAAAGTTTATTAGGATCTCTCCTTTTACTATTAATAGGATTATTAGATTGCATAATTTGAATAGATTCTGTTGAACATCTATAAGGATATCCGGATTTGATCAAAACGGCATTACCGCGCCCTTTACAGCTTATATTTAAAGAGTCCTTACCTCGTGCATAATACATATAGATAGTTCCTGGTGGCATAAAAAGCCCTTTTTTCTTCATGGAAAAACCTAATGATGCATGGCTTGCTTTATCTATGATATCGTAAGCTTCTGTTTCTATTATCAAACTGGATAACCACATTTTATTATGTAGAATTTTAATCCTTTTTCCTAATAAATATATAGCGCACTCAACTGGAGGTTTATTAAAATCTTTGGGTTTAAGCATAAAATAACTTCAATAATACTAGCATAGGGAAAATTATTCCATAAGGATATAATAAATATATCTTTATAACAATTCGTAAGTAATGTCTTAGATTACTGTAATTTTAAAAAAATAATTAATCATATATATCTATATATTGATATTTTTGTAGGAAATTAAATAAAGAACAATTACAAATCTAGATAAATTGCCTTAAAATGTAACTAACCTCAAATAAAAACTACAAATACAGGATTA
>JABSQI010000054.1 GCA_013215905.1 Legionellales bacterium
TTTAAAACCCTTTTTGCCTGTTATTCCTTTTTTTGCTGATAGCTCTAATCTCGGGGTATACTTCTTAGACGGTTTATCAACAGATTGTTTCACTTCTTCAGCATGAATAAAAGCATGAAAAAAAATCAGAAAAACAAAAATTAAACGAAATATACCCATATAGAACAAAAAGAATTTTTATAATACTTATTGTATCATTTTTAAGCTATTTTGTGAAATTTAAATGCTTATTGTTTTCATAAACATCTAAAATATTATAAAGATTCATTTTATAGATTTATTTACTTTCTAGATTAATAATTGACTATCTCTTAGCAATTTTGCCAAGATTCTAAAGAATTAAAAAACATCTATTTATATCTATCTCTTTGATATAAAAGTATTTTTACCAGTTACTTGAACCTCTTGCTTTGGAATAATTAAGAATAACCTATTGTGGCACCCTAAACCCCCAAAGAAAGACAATTTCTAAATATTGCTCCAAAATGATATTAAGGAAAGAATTCGCTTAAAATATGAGAAAATATTATTGGAAGCCTGTCTTATGGACTAGAGCATACTGCTTGATTTCTGCTGGTGGTGAGCCACTATCTATTCTAAAAAAATATATCCAAAACCAAGGTAAGAAATAATTGACCTAGCTGTCAACACGCTATCCATTGCCACCTAAACCTTTTTACCAAACGGCTATAGATGGAGAATTCCGCGTAGGGATTTTAAAAAAGTAGTAAAGCTATTGATTTATTAAGCTCAATAGTAAAAAGGATTTCAACGATAAATAATTTATAATATTAGTTCTGTGCAATAATATTGATGAATTTTCATATGAAACCTTCGCCTTTATTCTTTTAGTAATTTATTATCTAAAACTAAGCCAAAGGCTTTTTCTCGGTAAGAGCAAGCCATCCTTTTACTAGGCGATATATCAGCCAGATATGATTAAACATTAAAATAAATATGCCAACTACAAACGCGGTCAAAATGACACCTAAAAGTAACCATAGTATATAAAACCAAAAAGTTCTGATCTGCCAATTAAAATGACTTTCTAACCAAGTACCTTTAACCTCATTAATTTTCAAATATGCGATCATAACTGCTATTAGTAACGGCATGAAAAAAAATACGCCTAGTGCATTCAAAAAATATATTATATTTGATAATTTAATAAAATATGAATTTTTGTCAATCACACCTTCAGCCATTATTTTTCTCCTTTATCAAATTCATACAGATACAAAAATTGTATATAAATCTTTACCAAGGGGCTCTTTAGTATTTTCTTCCACTTGTTCTAAAGAACCACGGAAAATATTTAACAGTTCATGTGAAGGTAGATCCACTGAATTTGGAATTTTCCATGGTAAGCTTATCAATAGATCACCAATAGTAATTGTTCTTAAGTCACAACTTAATAATAATCCCCCTTTAGCAGTCAATCTAATTAATTTTGCTTCTATTAAACTATTAAGTTGCTCTATTGGAGTCAAAGAATATCTGAATGAATCTTGATCCGTCAAATCATGTAGAGTTAAAATCTTTCCACTATTTTGAGCGACCCAGATACTTTTTAACCAAATCAAAGTCTGACTAAAAGGATCCAATAATTCATCTTTAGGCGACAATCGCCCTATTGAACAGGCATGAGCTATTTCAGCCCCAAATAACACTACAATCCAAACAATATACAACCAAACTAGAAAAATTGGAATAATTGAAAAAGCCCCATATAGTAACTCATATGTTTTATATTGTTGCAGATATAGACTAAACCCCCACTTAGATACACTAAATAAAAAAGTAGCAAAAAATGCTCCTAACAATCCGGAGCGAATTCTTATTTTAATATTTGGAACAGCTATATATAAAACGAGAAAAATTATGAAAGAGAAAATAGTTGGCAACCATTTTATATATTCAAGAGAATCTATTCCTATGCTTTTTGCAGCACCTGCATAAAAAGGTAAAGACATGAAATATGAACTGATAGCTAGACTAACACCTAACAAAAATGGCACTAATGTTAATATAGCCCAGTACATCAAAAAAGCACTTACTCCATGTCGTCGTTCTTTAACTCTCCAGATCTGATTCATCGATCTTTCAATAGTAAATAACATCATTACGGCAGAAGAGATTAGAAATAATAAACCAATCGAAGACAACTCGCTAACATGCATGGCAAATTCTTGTAAATAAGATTCAACTAATTTACCTTTCCCTGCAACAAAAGAGTCAAAAATAAAGCTTTGGATCTCAGCTGCAAATATCTTAGATTGAGGAAAAGCAGATAACACTGTAAAACTTACAGACATTAAAGGAACAATCGATAACAATGTAGTAAAAGTTAATGCTGAGGCTTTATATAAACAATCATCAATAAAAAATTGTCTAATACTATATCTCATGATCGGTAAAAAATTTCTGATCTTCTTTCTAAAAATATCTAAGATATCTCCTGTGCTGAAAAATTTATTAATCATATGATAAGCCAGTTATTTTTCCCCAAAATACCTTATGGAGAAATAAGGTATATGCAATTATTATAGGTAATATTACCATGGCTCCTATAAATATAATTTGCAGTGACTCGATAGACGCGGCTCCTTCCCAAACAGTCATTTTGTTTGGAACAATATAAGGATACGCTGTATAAGAAACTGTCGTTATAAATACTGCTAGTAATAAAACCACCCCCAGAAAAGGCACCCAAATCTTTCCTATTTGGTTATAAATGTTTTTTAGAGAAAATTCTAATCCTAGATAAATAACCAGAATCGATAATAATAATGCTAGATGAACAAAAGATTGAATTGTTCCAAAACTATGTAATATAAAGACTAGAAAAATAATAACCATAAACATTAATAGTCTTAAAGCAATCTTAGCCAAGACTATAGATAATTCATAAATAAAATCCTCTGATTTTATAATCATCCAAGCAGCACCATTTAAAGCATACGTAATTGTCAATATTACAGAAAATATAATTGCAAGTTGATTACTATGCATAGTATAAACAAGTCCTGAGCTGAATATACCAACTATATATCCTTGTGTCATAGCCATAACTAAAGAGCCCAGCCAAAAACACCTATGCCACCAAACTATATATTTTTTTTTGCAATTATTTCTGAACTCATACGCAACTCCTCTCATAATAATTCCAATCAACAAGAAAAATACTGGTAGATATAGTGTTGTTAAAATTATTCCATGAGCCATTGGGAAAGCAATCAATACTATGCCAATACTCAAAACCAACCAAGTTTCATTTGCATCCCAATATGGCCCCATACTAGCAATCATTGAAGATTGCATTTCAATATTTTTGCCGAAAGGTAATAATAAACCAACACCTAGATCATAACCATCTAGAACCATATATAAAAAAACACTAAGAGCTAATAAGAAGCCAAATGCTACTGGTAACCAATGACCATTTTGAGATACAATATCCACTTAACTACCTCCTTGGTTAACCTTATTCGCAATAAAAAATACCGCATATACATAAGATAAAACTAGAAATAAATAAGTTACAAGGTAGATAACTAAAGTAGTTCCCAAGATATCCGGAGGAACATCTGATACAGCTTGCTTAGTCTCTAATAAATTATAAACCAAATAAGGCTGACGGCCAATTTCAGCAACATACCAACCAGCAATTGTTGCAATCCAACCAGAAAATGTCAGTAATACTAGAATAATATTACCAAATTTAGAAACTTTCCCCTTATATTTCAATTGCCATCCAGTAAATATTGATGCAGCAAACATGATCAACCCCATTCCAAGCATAATCCTAAATGCCCAGAATACTGCAGAAACTGGCGGATGTTTATCTTTAAATTCATTAAGTCCCTTTACCTCTCCGTCTAAACTATGTGTAATTAGTAAGCTAGATAATTTTGGGATCCCAATTTCAAAGTAATTTGTACGCTCCTTCTCGTTTGGAATAGCAAATATTATAGCAGGGATCCCTCTTGACGTTTCCCATAAACCCTCTATTGCTGCTACTTTAGCTGGTTGATTTTTATGAGCATTAACGCCTACTAGATCTCCAACAATCATCTGAATAGGGAGCAAGACAAGCGCAAGATAAATACTTATTTTTTGTGTCTTTAAGATAAATTGACGTTTATATCCTAGCAAAATTTGGTAAGATGAGACACCAGCTAATAAAAATGCTACTGTGATAAAACAAGCTAAAAGCATATGTGAGAAAGTATAGGGCATCGTTGGATTAAAAATAACTTCTAACCAACTAGTTACCCTTACACTTCCATCTACAACTTCATATCCCCTGGGAGATTGCATCCAAGAGTTTAAAGAGATAATCCAAAATGCTGATAAAGTGGTTCCGAATGCAACAACAGCTGTAGCCATAGTAAGCAGCCAATTTGGTACCCTACTAAATCCGTATAGCATAATTCCCAAAAAAGTTGCCTCTAAAAAGAAGGCTGATAAAACTTCAAAGCCTAAAAGGGGGCCTGCAACGTTTCCTACTGTTTTCATAAAACCAGGCCAATTAGTCCCAAATTGGAAAGACATAGTGATACCGCTGACTACTCCAAGAGCAAAACTTAAAGCAAAAACTTTGACCCAAAGTTGATATGCATCAAGCCAATATTTTTCATGAGTTTTATTAAATTTAAGTTTAAAAAATAATAAAATCCATGACAAGGCAATAGTTATAGTGGGAAATAAAATATGAAAGGTTATATTTGCAGCAAATTGGATTCTGGCTAATAAAAAAGGATCGAGCTGCATAATATCCTCCTGAAACTAAATGCTCATTTTTGTAAATTATAACATCATAGCAATTATAAATCCAAACAGGGAATACTTGTTAAATCCGATGCAAAATACTCTTACCCTAAATTTTAGTTAATTCTAACTAACAGTTTTTAATACAGTAGTCTAAAAAATTTTCTCTCTAAACAACTAATCATTTTTGGCACTAATTGTCCGTTTTTTGCCCTGCTTATTATCACTTAATATTTTTTAATTGACATTCATTCTATAAATACACTAAAGTGTCTCCAGACTTAAAACAACTTAAAATAGAGGCTTAAAAAATGAAAAACAAATCCAGTATATTATTACTAGCTGTATTAGGTTTTAGTGCTTATGCAAGCGCTGGGATGAATAACACTTATGTTGCGGTCAAAGGAGGGTTCAGCGGTATAGCAGAGAAAAATCAAGAGATTGAAAAAACAAAACTAGTCGTTGACTATAAGAAGACTTTTAACGTAGGCGGTACTGTTGGACAAAAGATTGATATGTTCAGAGGTGAGTTAGAATTTAACTTTATGCGCGCAAAAGTAGACAAAGCAACTTTCACACCAAGAATTGGTGGAGCTGTATCTGATTCTTCAAATACCAAAACAGGTCGTGTTATGACTGTCATGTTAAACGGAATATATGATATCGAAGTAGATCCAAACATCACACCTTATGTAGGTGCTGGTATTGGTTGGTTACATTTCAAGAGCGATTTTAACAATAAGTTAAACAATGTTGCCCAAACTACTTCTCAACCAAGCAGTGCATTTGGTTTTCAATTTCTTGCTGGGGCACAGTACCACATAAACAACATTATGAGTGTATTTTTAGAATATAAATTCTTAGCCTCAACAAAGGTAACAATCTCAAAATTCCAAAACAGAGAATATAAACACATCTTTATGTCACCTTACAATATTAACTTAGGTTTTAAATTTGTAATTGCATAAATATTAAATTAAAAACACAAGGTTCTTAAATAAAGAACCTTGTGTTCTTCTTCTTCAACCTAGTCATATCTTTTTACCCTAATACATAAATCTACATTTTTTTATCTATCTGATAAGAATTTTTATTAGATATATATTGACAATAATGGCAATTATATATAATGTAAGCTAAGTTTCCCTTAGGTTGTATATGAAAAGATTTCGAATTATATTTATCATTATTGGCTTATTTACATATACATGCGCCTCATTCCCTTTTAACTACTTGTATGGCTGGTATATACAAGGCCAAGGTGGGGTAACTATGTTAAATGAAACAAAAGATAGTAAATCCCAAAGGTCTATAGATTTTAATTCAAGGCCAGCAGTTAGCTTTGCAGGTAGTTTAGGGTATAGATTCGATCAATTTAGAGCAGCAGTTACAAGCAATTTTTCCAAAATAAGAGTTAAAAATGTTAATTTCAAGCCAGCAAATTCTTCTGCAACTAAATTTACCAATAGTTCAAATACCAACGGTAATTTAAAGAATTTTATGCTAAACGGATATTACGACTACGCACTAGATGGGCCTGTTAAGTTCGTCTTCGGAATTGGCGCTGGATATGGTCGTATTAACATGGACTACTTTTACTTACGTGCAAATGCCGTAAATACACCTCCTCGAAGCAGATTTACTAGAACATATAACGTCTTCATCTATAACGCTATCTTAGGATTTCATCTCATTTTAAATCACATGTGGGATATGAGTTTAGAATATAGATATCATAGTACCTTTTCACAAAAAATAGGTCTAGCTTCTAATAACAACTTCTTTGAATCAGATTTTAATTTTCATACATTAGAACTTGGTCTTGTATTAAAAATTAATTAAAAACTCATTTCATAATACCAAAATGCCATCCAAGAGTATTAGATAACTCCTCTAGAATTATAGATCCACGTATACTTGTACCCTTTTCATTCACTCTAGGGCTAAAAGTAACAATCCCAGCAATTCCTGGCACAACAGCAAAAATATAACCTGATACACTACTTTTAGAAGGCATACCAGTATTTACTAAGTGACTGCCTGATTCATTATACAAACCACAAGTAGCCATTATAGAAATTGTTTGTTTAACAGTAGATTCAGAAATTACTTGTTCTCCATTAGGCTCTTTTCCTCCATTAGCCAATAAATATGGCAGATAAACAGATTGATAAGGAGTCATTTCAAATGAGCATAGAGTAAAATACACTTCTAGAATTCCCTCTATATCCCCATTTATAATATTGTTACTTTTTAATAAATAAGCAAGGGCTCTATTACGATCACCAGTCCTACGTTCAGATGCAAAAACTTTTGTATTTAAATGAGCTTTTTCATTAAAAAGCTTCTCAATCCAATTATCAAGCCAACGCATCTTAGCTTCATCATTACCAGGGATCCTACTACAAAGTGAAATTGCACCAGCGTTTAACATTGGATTGGAAGGGTATGGTCCAAATTGATCTAACCTAGCAACAGAGTTAAAATCATGGCCGGAAGGTTCCACCATTACCCATTGATATACTTTTTCTGGACCAAATTCCTCTAACAATCCCATTAAAACTACTAACTTTGAAGCACTTTGCAAAGTAAAATTTTCATGCAAACTATTGCCAGAAGAATAAATCTTATTATCAACAGTTCTAATAATCCCCGCTGTCTGTTCAGGATCTTGCGAAGATAATTCAGGAATATACTGAGCAACATCCCCATTACTATTTCCAAAAGATTTTTCAATAGCTAGATCTAAATTTTCTTGTATTGATATGCTATTTTCTACGCTCATAATAACTTCTCACTAAATATTTAGAACCATCTTTACGAATGGAATAGTTAATTTACGCTTTTCACTATAAGCTGCTTTATTAAGTACACCTAGTATAGATAATAAATCGTTTATATTTCTAGAACATCTTGTTAATAAAAATTTTACCACATCTATGGGTAGTTCTAGTCCCATGTCAAAAGCAAAATTATGCAAAACAATGGAAATATTGTCTTCAGACAATTCCTTCAGATTATACACTAATCCCCAAGATAATCTAGAAACCAAATCTGGCAATAATATATTAACATGTTTTGGAGATTTTCTAGCCGCAAAAATTAATATCCCTTTATTTTCTAAAACTTGGTTATACAAATGAAATAGTGGCTCTTCTAAATTACGATTAACAGTAACATAATCCAGATTATCAATACAAACTAAACCTGCTGGATCTATGCTATCTACATTTTCGATAAAATTATCTAAATCAAGAGAAAAATAACTCGCACTAGCCTTACTCCAAATCTGAGTATTAAAGCTGGCTTTTAGCAAATGGGTTTTACCAGTCCCTTTAGCTCCAAACAAATAATATACGGCGCCTTTATTTAACTCAAGAGCAGACTTTAAAGATTCAACAATATTAATATTCTCCCCAGCACAATAATTATTAAAATCCATAGTTCTGGATTGTAAAATCGGTAATATTAACTGTTCACTCATATCGATTTATTTGCGGCTGCAAGCCAAGTTTTTGCTAAATTTATATACTGTAATAAGCTAAATACTGTAGTAAGAACTACTATCAACATTACACCCCATATAAACCAAGCATTAATATTAAGAATACTAATACTGATCAAAATTATGAATATTAAGAATAACTGTAAAACAGTATTTATTTTACTAATTAAAGACGGTTGGAATTTTAGCACGCTTGGTTCCTTAGTATATATATAAACAACCCCTAACATAATGTACAAATCTCTAAATATAATAATAACAGGCACAAATATATTAATAGCTCCTATAATATATAAGATAGAAAAGCTACTAATCATTAATAACTTATCTGCTAAAGGATCTAAAATAGCTCCTAGATTACTTGCCCAAGAAAATATTCTAGCTAGATATCCGTCTAGGCAATCTGTCAAACCCGCTATAAAAAAAATTACTAACGCAACAAAATTTTCACC
>JABSQI010000055.1 GCA_013215905.1 Legionellales bacterium
ATCTTTTTTTGATCTTGCATCTAAACTAGCTAGGGATTTGGATCTTAACAGCCTCTTCAACGGGCTCTTCTTTCTCTGCTTTTGGTTTAATACTAACCACTTTTTTGTTTGATACACTCTTTTTGTTTATTAGATTAATCTCTATTCTATATCCTTCTTTATCAGGTTTAAATAATAATTCACTATGGATAATATTTTGATTATTCATAATAGGTTTTCCTAGAAAGGTCTTCTTCTTAAGTCTTGCTACTACTCCATTGAATTGTTTTTCTTCTATATCTAATAGTTCCCTGGTTTCTTTACGCATATCAGTACTAAGTATAAACTTAGCTCTCTTTTCTGCAGGGAGTGCTTCATACTCATGATTCAGTCTTACTAATTCAGCTAAAACCTCGCGTTCTTGTGGAGTAAGCTCCAGCATGAAGTTTAGAAACGCGAGGATTTGTCTGTAGATTTTGCTGTCATTCGTTGGTAACGATATGATTTTTTTAATCATAAATCTTTAACTTCTTCTTGTAACTCTTTATCTGTTATTAACATTTTTCCTAAATGAAGCCAGCTCAACATTGCTGTTTGTGTTAAAGAAGATAGTACTGATAGTATAACATTATACTCCATATTTGCAGGATCAATATTATTTGGTCTTGTAAATCTAAATTCTTGAACAGCTTTAGGAGGGTATCCTGCTTCTGACACAATTACTTCAAATTTCCACCCTTTAAAGTCTTTTTCTTCCACAGGATAACTTTCATATTTGAACTGTACTCCCAATGCTAAAGATTGTTCTGACGCACTTAAAAATATTGTGGCTAGTATCTCTTTAGCAATTTTTAGTTTTTGTTTAGTTCCCATTAGTCTATTGTTATTTCTAGTATGAATACTAATTCAGATTTATTATTTATAAAATACTGAACACTTATTTCTGCTTCATGTGTATGTAGATACTCATCAAACTGTTCTCTTATAAGCAGTTCTTTTTCTATTAAAATATCTAACTCTGAGTTCTCATATTTATGTACTACGGGCATCTGCAATAAATACTTGAGGAATTGCTCCTCTCTCACTTATAAGCATCTGTGCTGTCAGCTCACAATTATACTTCTTAAGGATCTCATCTATTTCTTTTCCGCATTGCATCCTTATACCTTCTCTTTTCTCCCCAGCTTCTTTTATCATCTGTTCTGGAGACAGCTCCTCTTTTTTAACCTCAGTAGCCTCTTTTGTTTTTACTTCACTCATTGTTTTAGTTTTTATTTATTTTTTATTTTCCATTTATCCCCATCTGGATGAGGACATCTCTTTTTCAATAATGCTTTTAAATCCATAAAACATCCACATACTTTGCATTGTCTTGTTTTTGGTTTCCATTGATCGCATTGTTTACAAATCTTTAATTTCTCTTTTGGTTTTAACCTTGGTCTTTTTATCACGTGCTAAAGATATTCATATTTAACATATACTTACCTCGTGATTCTGTTGTCAATATTAATCTTCTCTTTTTTAGAGAAGCTATGTGTTTATCTAATGTTACTGGTGCTATTCCTAATTTCCCCATTATATACTGTTTATTTTCCTTATCTGCGTACCAGGTATTTCTCTCCATATCTGTCTGATTTAAGATATAATATAATACATGATAGGTAGCGTCTTTAGACTTAAGAAGTACGCTCTCTTTTGTATCTAGATAAACTGTTATCATTTTTCGTTTTCTTCGTTTGTAGTTCCAGTACATTGCAAATATACAAAGTTTATAGTACAAATATCAAAAATAATATAATACTATACAAATTTTATAGTATGAATATACAAATTTAATAGTAAGATGTAAAAGTAAACAAAGTTCTTGCATATGTCAAATATTTTCACTATGTAAGCTTACTGTTACGTTTATGATAGTAGTAATCATACTAAACATAACAGTTGGACTATTACGTATGTAACAGTAGTAGCCAACCGTTTGTAACAGTCCATTTTGAGTTAAGTCCTTTAGTATCAGGACTCTAGGTTATAAAAGTAATGTGAAAAACTCTTATATAGGTATTACCTATAGGTAAGAAACTATCTCTTTTAACTATCATACTTCTTTAATTTACAGAATATTCTATTTAAATAAGCTATCTCTTTTAACTTCTTAATATAGTTCTTATAAATATTGATCCTATCCTTTTTATTATTTTTCATCCAGGGCTTTCTATTTAAGTTACAAAATTTCTAGAAAACACCCCCCCCTTCTTTTTTTTATAATTTTTTTGTGGATGTAGAGATGGTTACCAACACCATCAACGACCCTCGCTAAAGCTTGGCGGGGGAACTAGTCCCCTGCAATCATTAAATTAAAACTTCAAAATCATGGCACTTTTATCAGACATCAAAGCACAGCACGGAATCACTACGTTAGACTTCTTCGCATCTACTAACGAGAGCGGACGTAACGTAGCATCAGACGACGCAACAGGCATCATCTTCATCACAACAGTAGACTTTGACCCTGAGCTTACAGCTCACGCTTACTTGGCTACAGACGGAGACGATTTCAGCGTGGACGCTGATGAAGTAATCTACTGGGTTACTAACAAGGCAGGGACTGCTAAGTTCTCACTCTAGGAGTGAGGCTTAGGGCCTCGGCCCTTGTCGCGTGTTACGTGCATACTCTACTATTCGTATTAATTGTTTAACCAGAGTTCTATTACAACTCATAATACTGTGAAGTTATGGATTACATCATTCATAATGGAGTATTAACAGTCCGTACCTGGATTGTTAATCCCAATGCGTAGTCATTACGCATGATTAAAGGCTAATTGTTGTGTAACTTTCTTCTGTTACAAACCGTTAGCAACGCTAATCAGCAGTTCTAAGAGGACGTTGATTAGCAAGGCTTATAATTAATTATAGCTTAAACTTATTTAACTTGGCTTTGTAGATTGTGCCGATTACATAACACTGAATAGTGGTAATTAAAAACAATCTACACTTCTTAGTGGCGTAATCGGATAGATAGTGGTAAGCAAACTATTGATGATTCTTGATAAAGGTAACTACAGATTATGTGCATAATGTCTGTAGCAGCAGGTTCGAGTCCTTGCCGCCCAAAACTTGAAGTGAGGTTTGACATTACATACTGACTAGTGTGAAATAGAACTGGGGAATGGAGTAATTACCATTTTGGTCACTGTATGGATACATTTAAACGTGTTCCTCACTTCGAAAAATTATAAGAGAGGGCGGTACCCTTGAAATATAGGAGTAACATAGTTGCTTAAAAAGAAACAATCCTACTCTTATACACATTATAAGGCAATGCAGCATTCAGGCAATAATCTGAGTGAACTGATAGGAATCTACCAACAGATAATGAGTTCGAATCTCATCTTTGCCTCTAATATTAATTATTCACTAAAACTTCAAAATTATGAAAAAGGGATTCAAAAACTTCATACTGGTGACACTAGTTGTAGCACTGGTAGCAACATTTATTATAACGCTCATAGATTATTTAATAGGACCTATTGTACTGTTAGCAGCTGTATCAGTAGTCTTAGGATCTATTTATGTAATCTATATGCAAATAAGAGCTGTACAACAAAAGAAATTAGCAGACAAATTAGAGGATCTACGATTAAATCCTCATAAAAAGAATAAGTATAAAAAGAAAGTAAAAACTTACAACGGAATCCTAATGAGATTCTTTGTTTAACTCGCCAACCAGATAGCGGTATAAAGCTATCATTTCTGTCGAAAAGAGCTTGATGAAGTATAGTAGTCAAGCTCTTTTATTTATTACTTATAGCTTAATATTATAAATCTTAAAAACTTCAATATCATGGATGCAGATCAAAATGATAGCTTGGAAAATAGCTATTACGAGCTTATGAAAGCTTATGAGACTGCTAGTATGATAATGACTTTTGCATATATCTACGGCAGAAAACCTGCAGACAGAATAGAGCTCAGTTGTTTTGTTACTAGCACCAATAATACTTTTGAGGTTGTTACAGGAAATCGTAATAACCCAATACTTTGTAATATAAATTAAATCTTAAAAACTTCAAAAATGAAAACAATAATCTTAAAAATCAAAAACAAATGGCCACAAGTAATATGTGGTGCAACATTTTCAGTATGGTTCGTATTAATGGTAACTATAATATTAATTCATACTAGTTGTTCTTCTTATAAAGGACAATCATCAACTAGAATGTCACCTATGCCAATGAGTGAGAATATCGCTAAACAAATGGAACAGGAGACTATTAAATTAGCAGAAGTAGAATGTGTAGAGGCAAGAGAAATTAACAGTAATTATTTAACTAAAAACTTCATGAATCTTAATGGGGC
Source organism: Legionellales bacterium (assembly GCA_013215905.1). Next base: position 4,339 of record JABSQI010000055.1, read on the forward strand.
TATAAATACTACTGAAGATATGTATGAGTATATGGTATACGATATCGAAAATGGAGCAGTTGATCCTAAAATAGGAGAAACATACCTTCATAAGTTAACTCTTGTTAGAGATATGTTGTGGGATGTAATGTATGAGGATTATCTTATACACGAGTCTACACCTCCAAATGAAGTTAGAAAATGAGAAATATTCTAAATAGACTCAGGACAAAAGGTTGGTATTGGGATACATTGTTATTCCTATGGGTAAGTATGTTATTTATACTATTTATGTATATATGTGCACCTAATGTTAACGCACAGAACAATAACTACTATGAATATAAGCATGTACATGTTCTACCAGGAGTTATAGGCTTAGGCGCAATGCCTGTTGCTTTAGCGACAGTCTCTTTAAGAGATTATCAATGGAAGAATGTGTATGGAGCACGTGAACCTTATATGACTGGCTATAAATTGTCTTCATATAATCAATTACAAAGAAGTAATAGTCAAATATTACTTACTGGACTAATTGTAACAGGTGTGGGAATAGGTATACAATTGCTTATTAATCATAAATTTAGAAATAAGAAATATCATACAAGTCTTTCGTGTACTCGTTTTTATTAAATTTGAATATGAGACACTTAAAAAGATATATGCTACAGCCTGTCAGACGATGTAAGACAGGTTGTTAGCTTTTTAAAATAAATATATTGGGTCAGCCTTCGTGACCATAAGGATAAACCAGCAATGGTATAAAGTGATGAGTTCTTGGAAAACTCTTGCGATGTAGTTTACTGCATTTCACTGAAAGGTATTATAACATCTATATTTTGGAATGGGCCTACAGGCTGCTAGGAATATAGACGACTTGTACAGGACAAGTTGTTGAGCTAGAAATAGCAATAAGAATTGTAGTAAGTTATGGTAGTACTGATCACCAATCAGGAAGCTGTAATTAGAACTTAGTTAGATGCTAGTAGAAATACTGTGTCAATACGGTTAAGAACAATGAGTAAAGCAGTGGTGCTCGAAAGTAGGTAGGAGTAATAGCCTAAATTTCTCAAAAGGAAACATGGTTATCTAAACTCTATGTACCTTCTATCAAATCTCTGAATCCTATTAAGCCGTTAAATCGGCATGCTAAAAACAAGATAAAAAAGCAAATAGAAAGCAAAATAACATGGAGACTATCAAGTTACCGTTAAGTCGGTTAACAATGTTCTTATTCTACTGTAATATGTAGACACAGATAAAGCTCGCAAGGCCTAATGTGAATGGATTGAGTATTGTCTAAGTAGCAGATTGCCGTCTGTTTATCCCGCAAGGAGCTTGGCAAGAAAATGAATTTATGTCCTTGATAGTAATAGTGGCGAGCACTTGAACTCGTGAATATGTCAGTTACATGCAGTAATGTATGTGTGGGTTGGTGCTAGAAATGGTAAATAATGCTGATGGAAAAGGTCAAACTCTCATCCTTATGTTAAATCTTAAAAAATCTTAGAAATTATGAGTAAAAAGAAAAAACAACCAGTAGAAAAAGCCATAGATGATTTTGTAGAAGGTCATAATAAAAAAATAGATGATATAACAGATTCTTTAAAAGATGTACATATCCTTTTAGGTAGAATGCTTGGAAAAAAAAGTCCTTATGAAAAAGAAAGAGAATAAAGAAACTAATAAAGAAAAGATAGAAAGACTTGAGAAGTATTATGAGGATACTCAGAAGGATTATAGAAAATCATGGGATATCTCACAAATGCATCGTAAAGAATTGCATCTAACAAAGAAGAAATTAGCCTATGTTAGAAAACAAGTTGTGAACAAAGAAGAAACTATTCAATGGCTCTGGGAAAAAATCAGAGAGTTTGAAAAGAGAGAGTCAGTGAAATATGGTTTTAACAATAGTGTAAATGTAGCAAGAACTGAAGATAATATTTGATTGTTAACCTTTAAATTTAATAATATGTATAAACCATCTTGGTATTATTGATTGTAGCGATATGCTATGATTAATATGGAGAAATCTAAAGATTATCAACTTTGGAGAGTTGATTGGACTAGTAAAACTAGTCAGAAAGCACCTTCTACTTATGTAGAAACATTTAAAAAACAACACGCGAGAAAGAAAGCTCACAAGTTAGCAAGAGAATCATCTAGATTAGCTGATTTTCCTGATACTTGGAGCTATTCTTTGCATAAAGTTAAAAATTGAGTGGAACTGTTGAAAACCTCACCTCTTCGGAGTGTAAGAGTAGCTGATTATAATATCTTTTAAACATTATTATTATAATCACTTTTTAAGTAAAAGCTAACGGTCAGACGGCTGTAGAAGCACCAATTACTATTTTTATGGGGATTGTTAGTCCAGTCCCCATTTTTAATTTAAAACTTCAAAAATGAATCAAATACAATTAAGAGACCAGATACACTGGTGGACTAGAAATAATGAAGGTTCATTTAATATGGACTTATATTTTAGAATATGTATAATTAAATCAAAATTATGAAAAACTTAATCTTAATTATATCTATACTTCTATCAACTATTATAACTGGTCAGACATTTTCGGATGAATTATCAGACGCAGGTATCCTAATATCAAAGGATTATGTGGTTTATGATGGGTCATATAGAAGAATAGATTATCCTAACGGGGATGTACCACCTCACATAGGAGTATGTACTGATGTTATCATTAGAGCATATCGAAAAGTTGGTATAGATTTACAAAAGGAATTACATGAAGATATTGTCAAGAATCTTAGTAAATATAGGAGGGTGGATAAGCCTGATCCTAATATTGATCATAGGAGAGTTCCTAATTTAGCTACATTTTTTAAAAGACACGGAAAAGTATTGCCTATTACTGATAATCCTGATGATTATAAACCAGGAGATATAATATGGTGGAATTTAGCTAATAATGGTAGTCTTAATCATATAGGAATGGTTGTAGATAAAAAATCTTATGATAATAAGAGATATTTAGTAGTCCATAACATAGGAGGAGGTCAAAATATTGATGACTTCTTGTTTGGAGCTAAGATTATAGGACATTATTCATATAATAAAAAATAAAACTATGAAGCAGAGACAAAGACGAGCCTTGGAAAGATTACAGGCTCAACTTGAGAGTGGAGTGAAGACAAAGTCTGGAACCACTAGTAAAAAAACTAAATTGACTAGTAAGGACGAAAAGCGAATCTCAAAAGAAATCGCTATATTAGAGTCTAAATTAAAGATTACTTAGTCATGGAAGGTCACTTCACAGAAGCAGATGTAGATTACTATTTGCTTTCAGATTCTATGGGATTCGTTAGGGATAATGAGACAGCAATGGAAATGCTTTTTGCTATAAAAATGTATGAATCAAGATATCCTAGCTACTATAGAACTACGCTGTTACGTGAGAAATTTATGCAAAAACTAGATAGACTTGAAAGGCTAGATTTTGCCAGTAATAATAATTAAAACTTCAATTATGAAAACAGTAATTTTTTTATTTTGTATTTTAGCATTTAATATTAATGCTCAACAGTTAGATTATAACTTGATCATTTATCATTCTAGTAATGAAGAAGCTTCAGATATGGATGAAGATGCAAGTGGTTGGGTAAGACCAGGTTTAATGTTATATAACGGAGACACAGTAAAAGCTATTTGTAGGTCAGCAATGAATGATGAAGAGAATCATTGCTATAGAATAGTTGATACTGAATCATTAAGTCATTGGAAAGGAAGAGAGGGACACGATTGGACAGTATATCATTGTATATCAACCGATTGTGAGGTTAAATTTGCATATAATAATGAGGATAATGACGCTTATTATATGACCTGGAAAGAACCAGAGAGTCCTGGAGGACATTGGATAACTAAACAAGCTATCTTTATTAATACAGGTAAGTTTGATGAGTTAATGAATAATAAATTATCTAAATCAATAAATTAAAATATGCCCTTAGTAGATTTTACTTCATATATTGTTAGACTTCAGAATGTTACTGATTGGGAAAGAGATTTAAATAACTTTCTTATTCAGTATAAAACAGTAGAGGTAGTATCTGCTACACCTGGGGTATGTGATAATGACTGCGATGACCCTCTTGATAAAGAGAGAGTTACTCTTGTAGTTAAAGTAGTAGAAGAAATAGATATTCCTGTTCCTTATTATGATTTAACTCCTTGTGGAGGAGGACCGGTCATTAAAACAGATACAGATTT
>JABSQI010000056.1 GCA_013215905.1 Legionellales bacterium
ATGATATTTGCAGGAATAAACGATATTATTATTACTTTTATACTGCATAAAGTCCTTTTGTCTATAGATATATAATCATCCTTAATTCAGAACATATGATTATATAGGACAATATTGATATAATCAATTGTAGGCATAAAACATCAGTGGCTTATATCCCCATGTCTAAAGTCAGGGGCTTTACGCCACCTTTTGGTAATATTCTGAATATCGAGATTTAGAAAAGATAAATGTTTATTTATAAATAATGACAAATAATATTAATATTTCTGCAAACATTGATTTATACAAAGAATTACTTAATCTATCTGAATACTCTAAATTTATTCACTTATCTCACCAAGAAGCGATGGTTGCGACTGTATATAAAATTATCCAACCTCAAAATCTACACCTCATATTAAAAATAAGTAATCGTCTTCATGATTATTTACGTGAAAAATATTTTCTAGAATATTTCTCTAGTAAATTACCTGTACCAAAGATAATTAAAGTAATACCTCAGCAGAAAAATATATTTGGTTCTATATTGATGGAATATCTCTCCGGAAGCTTACTACAAAAGGAGCATTTTTCAGATCAAGTAGCCTATAAAATTGGCACCATACTAGCACAAATACATCTTAATAAGACAGAAAAATATGGCGATCTTACTAAACCAAATCAGCTAACTCATGACCCAAGAATCTATTTTGAAAAAAAATTTAATGAGAGGCTCAATGAATGCAGAAGTCACCTACCATCTACATTAATTAAAAAATGTCATGATTTTTTAACATCAACATTAGACTCACTAATTCATACTGATGGCCCTTGTATTATACACCGTGATTTTAGACCAGGTAACATTATCTTTAATAATAATAACTTGTACATTATAGATTGGGCTTCAGCAAGAGCAAGTTTTGCTGAAGATGACTTCTGTTCTATAGAACACGGTGAATGGAAAGGGTTTTCACCTTTCAAAGATTCATTTTTAAGAGGGTATTCAAGTATTAGAGAGATCCCAAACTACAAAAAAATAATGCCTCTCCTAAGATTAAACAGAGCCCTATCTATTATTGGTTTTTTAGTACAGAATAAAACATGGGATAATATTAACTTAAATTTATATAAATCTAATCGCAAGTTTTTACAAGAACTGCTTGGTAAGTAATATCTATATTTAATAATGAAAAAATCTAATTTACTTGATATAAAAATAAATTTATCAATTATTACTCTTAAATCAGGAAGAAATACAAATATAAATTTATCTGTCTTATTTTATAATAATATTATTCCCACCATATATTTACAATTGCACAAAAATATTCGCAGCCCTAGATAACTTGTTCAAAGGTTATTTTAGCTAAATTTTTATACACTACCCCGAACGATTTTCTTTTAATAGAAAATTTTTGTTTTATAAGTTAAGTAATTTTTACTATTAAACTTAAAAAAAACATTTAAAAACAAATAAAGCACATATATAGACAAATATTGAACCTTTAGCTTGGATTATATATAATTATTATCTATTTTTGTAATGAAGTTTAAGGATAAAAATTAATATCTCATGGAAGAATTGCATTTTTTTATGGGGTAACAATTTTGAAAAATACACTATTGCATGTTTCCCTATGCTTATTCTTAAATTTATTTTTATTCTCATCATTATACGCTAATGAAAATGATACTTCTTATCAAACAAGGGTAGAATTAACAGGGAAACTTGGGTATAGCAGTAAAAAGTCCTCAAAGAGAAATATATCAAGACTAGGATTTGTTGTACCAATGTTTCAAGTAGTAGACAGCCATCTTGGTTATATAACTGCGATTGGGATGATAGATAGTGCAAAACACCTAGAAGGAAACCTAGGTATAGGTTATCGTTCATTTATAAATCCAGCATGGATATTAGGAGAATATGTATTCTATGATTTACGCTCCACTGAAAATAACAATCTACTAAGTCAGATAACGATAGGTCTAGAAGCATTTTCGAAAAATTTAGAGTTTCGCATAAATGGTTATATACCAACTAAGAAAAAATATGAATTGGAAAATTATAATTCCTATAGTGCAAAATATAATTCTCACACTAATAAAACCCAATTTAGTATAAAAAATAAAAAAGTATTAGAGCAAGGTGTTCCTGGATTTGATATAGAAATAGGTGGTTCTCATAATAAATTACCACGACTGGAAATCTTTTTAGCTTATTATCACTTTGCAGGTAAAGATTTAAAATCGACAATAGGTGGCAGGTTACGCAGTAATTTGAAAATATTACACTGGTTAACAGCCGAAAGTGAGATAAATTATGACAATAATAGGAAATTTGTTAGTTACATCGGAGCAAAAATAGGATGGAGTTTAGGCAAAAATAAAAAACAGAACTCTTGGAGTCATACCAAAATGACACAACTACCAGTTAGAGATATAGATATTATTAGTTCAGAACTTAATAAATCAGAATCTCTATTAAGTAAAGAGTATGATCAAAAGAGAGGATTTGTCGTAAAGGAACTAAGCTCTCAGGATGAACTATCCGATGAGGATCTAATATGTAATACAATAGAATGTTTATGCCAAATGATAATAGATAAAGAACAACGTGTTTCTGCCATTGAAGTTTTTGAAGGAAACAATGTGAATGGATTTAAAGAGCGCCCTCTAAATAATGAGCAAATACTTTTTATAGAAAGAATAAAAGATATTATTGTTGAAAAAAATTCTTCTCTTTCTACTGAGCTAGCACTAAGACAGTCAGAAAAAAATATTGACCTACAAAAACTTATTGATGAAGCTAACAAAAACAAAGATGAGGAAAATCAGAAAAAAACTAAAAATCTAGAAAAAGTCATAGAAGAGCTTAAAAATAAATTAAAGAACAAGAAAGATAGTTCAGATGCTATGTCTGATGAAATCAAGAATTTAGAAAAAGAATTGAAAAAAAACAAAAAAGAAAAACAAGATAAAGATGATTTAAATGAAAAATTAAAAAAAGATTTGATACAAAAAGAAGGTATTATAAAGAAGCTTGAAACAAAAGCAAAAGAGCAAAAAGCAGCAATTGAACAAGATAAAAATGAACTACAAAATCTTGAAAATAAAAAGAATGAAATTCAGCAAAAGCATGAAAAATTAAAACGTCATTTACAAAATGTTAATAAAGGTGATGGTAATAAAGTTAATATAGATAAAAATGATTTTGCTGTTAATTTTGACGATTCTGTATCATCTATGCCAACAGAAAAATTTGACAAACAGAGAAAGCAAATAATTCAAGATGCTATGACTTCTGCAGAAACAAAATTAAGACAAATAGTTAATGAATACGAGAAGAAACAAAAAGAGCTTCGTGAAAAAGAAGAACAAGAAAAGAAAATTATCCAAAAATTATCAAGTACCCTTGCAGATTATGGTATTGCTAATACTGAGTTAACATCGAGTCTAGATGGAAAAGGAAAAATAGTAGCATCAGGCAGAATTGAGTATAAAAATGTAATGTTTCTGCAAGAGAAAATTAAGAAACAAGCTCAAACTGATTCAGATAATAATAAAAATTTGCTATCAAACTATGATGAAACAAAATTAATTTCCGAGGCAGAATTTGATAAAAGAGAAAAAGCTAGAAAACTGAAAGAAGAACAAGACAGAATAGATAAAGAAAATTTCATCAAAAAACAACTTAGCACACTGACAGGCCAACCTTTAAAAGACTTCAAAGATAAACTTAAGAAGGAGAAAGATGAAGCAAGATTGAACAAAAAGATTAAAGTATGGCAGGGAATGTCTAAATTGAATGATTTATCTTTTGATGAAGCTAAAAAAATGTATTTAGCACAACAAAAATTAATAGATGAACAAAAGAAGCAAGCAAAGCAAAATAAAGCAAAAAATACCAAGAATACCCAAAAGAAACCACCAAAACCAACTGGTAAAACGCTTGAAGACCCAAGAAAATTAGGAATTGAGGATTTAAATAAATACGAAGAAAGCAACTCTATCAGCTATAGTGTAATGACTAAGGACGGTATTAAATTAACTGGTAACGCGTTTTCCCAAGGGCAGGTAGGATTATTAAGAATGCATAGAGTTTTTGATAATAAGGAAGGTAATATTATTGTTGAAGAATTTGGATATATTGTAAAAAAAGGTGCAATATTATCACCAGATCAGAAAGCTGTTAAAAAATCAGCTGTTAAGAAAAAGAAGAAAAAAAGAAAGGCTAAGAAAAATAATAAACTAAGTAGTAAGTTTGGCGGTTTAGGTGGCCTTGGTAATCTTGGGGCTATGATGAATAAAAGGAGAAACAAAAATGAAGATGAACATAAGAAAAAGATTCAACAAGAACAAGCTAAAAAAGAAGAATTAAGCAAGAAAATGCTCAAAAATGGTAAAAAAATAAATACAAATCTTTCTAATGCTCAAAAGGCACAACGTGATCTCCTACAGTTAACTCAGCCATCAATTGCTAGTGGATATAAAAGACTTGTTAATCCTGATACTGGAAAAATCGTTCCTGTAAAGAAAACTACAGGATTATCTATCTTACATATTTCAGCACTTGATTATCTAACTAACAAAAACTACTCCAAAGATGGCGTTGATCATGCTTTTCTGGAAAAACACGAAAAGCTAGGAAATATTAAAAGAGTTTTATTAAGATCACAGTATTATGATGGTTTAGCAAAAACAAAACAAAAGAGAGAACAATTTATGAGGGACATTAGTAATAACCCTTTTGCTAAAACATTTAATAAAAATGGTAGGTTTGAATTTATGACCCCAGATTCTAAGATATATCGTGATTCTAAAGCAGCTAAAGAAATAAAGATTACAGATAAGAATATGACTGTAATAGATAAAGCATTTTTTTAAATGAGTTTATCCTTTTATGACAAATCTATATCTAATATCATTAACACTAGATTAATTCATAATATAAGCTATTGTAAGTAGATATTCATGCTCATATAAATAAATGTATATCAAAAATTGAACTGTCGAGATTCCGTATTAGCCTGCAATAATATTTAACACTTTATATTTAGGAGGTTTCCCTACTCCATCTGCTTAGGCCAACATATTTAAAATATTTGGAGATCCTCTCCCCAAGAAAACTAATACAATGACAACTATATTTATATTGTTGATAATATGCTAAATATTATTAATATAACCGTCGCACTCCAGATCCAAGAGTATTTATCTATATATATAGTTTTATACTATAATAAATTTATGTACCATCAACATCTATCTAAGACCATAAACATAAATTTTCAAGAAAAATCAAAATCTTATGGATTCACTCTAGTTGAATTACTTATAGTTATTATAATCTTGGGAGTGATTGTGGGGATTATACTCCCTCTATTTAGTGATTCAAGTGATAGGGCTAAAATTTCTTCCTCTCTAGCAACTCTACAAACCCTAAGACAACAACTTAATCTTGCAAAAGTGGAACATAATGAGTTTTATCCTGATCTTGGTAGCGGAGGAGATGGTTGGGATGTTTTAATATTTAGAACTAGGCCTACTTCAACAGCAACAGGAACCTATACATTTGGTGATGGTAGTAGCACAGATGTTGGTCCATATATCAGAAAAAGACCAAAAAATCCATTTGAAGACTCTGATACAATCGGCACTATTGGCAGTCCTGCCCCTGGAATAGGATTCCTATATAATCAATCTACAGGCGAAATCAAAATGGTTATCCCTGAAGAAAAAATAACAGAATTTGATCTCGACTCACAAGATTTTGAAGGATACTAATTCTACTTAGAAATCTAATCAATTTTTTGGTAATATTTCTAAGAGGTTTAGTATGAAATTAATCAATCAATTCAATTATGCTATAAGAAATAGAAAATACAGTTTTGCCTACAATAGTTTGTGGGACAAGCTACACCTGGATGGAATACTATTTACTTTAATATTGTTTCTACTTATTTGTGGTATTTTGCTACTATATAGCGCAACTGACAGTAATCTTACAAAAATATTTCAGCAATTATATAAAATTATTTTCGGGTTGATAATTATGGTATTTGTAGCACAAATACACCCTACTCAATTCAAGCGCTGGACCATTACTCTATTCGTTCTTGGAATAATTTTATTGATATTCGTTAAGATTGCAGGCACTACAGCAAAAGGAGCTCAAAGATGGATAAATCTAGGTATTATAAGATTTCAACCATCAGAAATTATGAAACTTGCTGTTCCAATGATAGTATCCCTGTTGATAAGCAGAAAACCTATTCCAACCAAAATATCCAATATTGTTCCAGTCTCTATTTTTATAATAATTCCGTGCTATTTAATATACAAGCAACCAGATTTAAGTACATCATTAATAATTCTCTTTTCTGGATGTACAGTGTTTATTTTAGCGGGAATAAAGTTTAAACAAATTATATACTCTTTGATTGCATTAATATCTTCAACGCCAATATTATGGAATTTCATGCATGATTATCAAAAAACCAGGGTATTAACTTTTCTAAATCCCCAAAATGATCCAACAGGGAAAGGTTATCATATAATCCAATCTAAAATTGCAATAGGCTCAGGAGGAATATTTGGAAAAGGATGGTTAAATGGTACTCAATCACATCTCAAATATTTACCAGAAAGTGCAACAGATTTCATATTTGCTTTATGCGGAGAAGAGTTTGGTATATTAGGTTGTATTTTGCTAATATCTATCTGTACACTAATTACCTTTCGTACGTTATATTTATCACAGTTAATGAATGATATATATTTAAAATTATTATGTGGAACATTTGGAGTAACTTTCTATTTGTATACTTTTATAAATATAGGAATGGTTTCAGGGATCTTTCCAGTGGTAGGTAGCCCTTTGCCATTAATTAGTTATGGAGGTACATCAATGCTAACAATCATGGTATGCTTTGGTATAATAATGTCAGCAAACTCTCACAGAAAATTAGCTCATGAATGTTAGGGAATTTTTTAATAAAAAAAATATTGCTTTGTTAATAGTTTGTATAGCTATACAAAACTATAACTTAGCGATAGCTTATAAAGAAAAAGATGGACCACCACACCCTTCTAGACAAAACATTAATCTTGATAAAATACCCAACGCAAAGCCAAAATACGAACAATATTTAGATTCAGCTAATCCTCCCTTTTACATTGTTGATAAACAAAAATATGTTGTACTTAAAACTTCTCATAATTTTACCCAAAAAGGTATTGCATCATGGTATGGAAAAAAATTTCATGGTAAAAAAACTTCTAGCGGAGAAACATATGATATGTTTGCAATGACCGCTGCACATAAAGAATTACCCATTCCTACATATATTCTTGTTACAAATCTAGATAATATGAAAAAGGTAATAGTAAAAATAAATGATCGGGGCCCTTTCGTAGATAATAGAATAATTGATCTTTCTTATGTTGCAGCTAAAAAACTTGAGATGATTGATAAAGGTACTGCTAAAGTACAATTACAAGCAATTAATCCACCAAATAATAACTTGTCAAAAAACAAGTCAGCTGCAAACGAGTTAAAGCATATTTACTTACAAATTGCAGCATTCAAACATGGACAAAAAGCCATAAATTTTACTAATAAAATTAGAAAGATGTTTGACTATACAATTAATACTCATCTAGATAATATAAATAATTCTTATATATACAAAATACTAGCGGGACCAATTTCATCTATTGAAGAGATAGAAGAGATAGCATCCAATATAGAAAAACGCATTAATATCAAGCCACTAATGATTATGCGATAATAATCTAATATCTATTATTATATTTGCTTATAAAATGCTTTATGTTAAAATTGCTTGCGATGATTAAATCTATTTTTTAAGAATTTTTCAAATGAATAAATTGCACATTTTTGCCGTATACATTATCTTGATCATCCCCGTATATGCCAACGGCGCACCCTTTAACCGAATTAGCCAAAATCATAAATCCCAAGAAACTTTTGTCCCTGCTCCCCCTACAGTAAAAGCTGCTTCATACGTTGTACTTGATGCAAATAGCAATACTATTATTTCTGAAAAAAACCCACATATCCTTAGAGATCCTGCAAGTCTAACTAAAATGCTGTCCTTATACATTATCTCAGATTATCTAACTAAAGGAGAAATAAGTCTAGACGATCAGGTAAAGATTTCTACTAAAGCTTGGAAAACTGGTGGTTCAAGGACTTTTGTAAAAGAAGGTCAATATGTTAGCGTAGAAAATCTAATTAAAGGAGTAATTGTCCAATCAGGAAATGATGCATGTATTGCCTTAGCTGAACATATAGCCGGTAGTGCAGACGCCTTTGTAAATCTAATGAATAAACAAGCAGAAATACTCGGTATGCAAAACAGTTATTTTACTGATCCCATTGGTATGCCGCATGAGAAACAAAAATCTACTGCCTACGACATGCTATTATTAACTCAAGCATTGATACAAAACTACCCACAATTCTATCATTGGTATCAACAAAAATGGTTTACATTTAATGGAATAAAACAACCTAATCGC
>JABSQI010000057.1 GCA_013215905.1 Legionellales bacterium
AATCTAATAGCTTTTCAGTATTGTTTAGAAAATGGAGATATATCGATTAACTATCCTGATAATCCAAATAATTCTTGGCTAAACTGTGCTGGTTTAATCCATCCAAATGGACGTGTTATTGGTTTAATGCCACACCCTGAAGCTGCAACATCAACATACCAACATCCAAATTGGCCAGCCAAAATATTAAAAAAATCATTTAATAGCTTAACAGGGGACGGTCATATATTTTTTAAAGATATTATTAAAAATATAATAGATTCAAAGAACAATATACAGAGGTGTAAATGAACAATATTAAACGAGCATTGATAAGCGTAACAAAAAAAGATAATTTGATAAATTTAGCAAAATTTCTTGTTATGAACGAGGTTGAAATTGTATCTACCTCTGGCACAAAAAAATATTTAAATGAAGCTGGAATAAAAGCAATTGATATCAGCGAAATTACAAAACAACCAGAAAGTTTTGATGGGCGTGTAAAAACCTTAGATTTTAAACTTTTATCCGGTATTTTATTTGATCGAGGTAAGCATTCTATTGAAGCAGAAAAACTTAAGATTAAACCAATAGATCTTGTGGTTTGTAATTTTTATTGTTTCCCTGAAACTAGCATAAATAACATAACATTAGATAGTATTATAAATAGTATTGATATTGGTGGGGTAACTCTTGTAAGGGCTGCAGCAAAAAATTTCAAATATGTTACTACTGTTGTTGATTCAGAAGATTATGATAGGGTAATGAAAGAATTGTCAGATAATAATATGACTGTATCTTTAGATTCTAATAAATATTTCATGGCCAAAACATTTAGTATGGTTGCAAAATATGATGCTAAAATAGCTAAATACATGAATCCAAATTATAATATAAATAATATTAATTTAAATTTTGCTAAACACACAGAATTGCGGTATGGGGAGAATCCTCATCAAAAGGCAATTGTTTATCGTAATATTGATACACCAAAAGGTAAATCTTTATTGGACTATCATAAAATATATGGTCCGGAAATGTCTTATAATAATATTTTAGATTTGAATGGGGCGCTTGGAACCCTAGCAGATTTATCGAAAAATGGTTGCTGCATAGTTAAACACAATACACCCTGCGGTTTATCTGAAGGAACCCAAAAAGAAAAATTACTAGAATTAGCGTGGGAGTGTGATCCTATTTCAGCTTTTGGATCAGTTATAGCGTGTAATTATATCCTTGACAAAAAAAATCTGGAATTTCTTCAACTAGATAGTTTATGTAAAACTACAAGAAAATTTGTAGAGTTAATAGCTGCTCCTGGGTTTACTAAAGAAGCTATGAAATATTTAAAAAATAGTAAAAATATTCGTATCATATCTATTAATGCTGATTATCTAAAAAAAGATTTTATGGGGTCTGAATTTAGAATAATACCTGGTGGTGTTATTGTTCAAGATTTTAATATTAAATTGTTTGATAAACTAGAATGTGTTACGGAAAATAAATATGAAGAAATTGATAATGATATTGGATTAATTGAATTTGGCCTTACATCAATTAAGCATGTAAAATCAAATGCAATTGCAATAGTGTTTTGCAATAAAGATAACTCGTATCAAGTTCTTGGTCAAGGTAGTGGACAACCAAATAGGCTAAATTCTGTTAAATTAGCAATAACACTTGCTAATAACAACTTAAAACGAAAATTCGAGGAGAATCATAAAATTACTGAGGCTTTAAAACATTCAATATTAATTTCTGAGGCTTTTTTTCCATTTGGAGATAGTATTGATTACTGTGCTAAAAATAGTATTAAAACAATAATTCAACCTGGAGGTTCAATAAATGATGAAAAAATAATAGATGCATGTAATAAAAATAATATAGCAATGTATTTTACAGGTACTAGACATTTTAAACATTAATCATTAGGAGAAAATATGAGTTCGCTTACCCAATTTGATAGCCCACAACTTGCGAAGATTCACCAAGGAAAAGTTCGTGAGAGTTTCAAGATAGATGAGAAGATACGTCTTATAGTAACAACAGACAGATTATCTTGTTTTGACAAAATTCTAAAATCAGGAATTCCAGGGAAAGGGATAATACTCAATGAAATCTCATATGACTGGTTTAATAAAACACAACATATTATAAACAATCATGTTGTAAAAAAAATACATCCAAGGATGTTGCTAGTAAAACAAGCAAAACCAATTGGGGTAGAAATGATTGTTAGACAATATCTATCTGGTTCTCTCTGGAGAAAATATCAGTCTGGGCAAAGAGTTTTTTGGGGAGTCAAATTGCAAGATAAAATGCATCAAAATGAAAAACTTCCTAGCCCAATAATTACGCCAACAACAAAAGGTATAGTTGATGAAGATATATCATCAGAGAAAATTGTTGAAAAAGGTCTTGCTACCAGTGATATATATAAAAAAATGTATAATATTTCTTTAGAGTTGTTTTCTTTTGGACAAGAGCAGTGCAAAAAAAATGGATTAATACTAGTAGATACAAAATATGAATTTGGTTTAATTAATAATGAGCTTTATTTAATTGATGAGATACATACTCCAGATTCTTCCAGGTTTTGGTTAATAGAAGACTATCAAAATAATAATGAAAATATCGATCCTTACGATAAAGAATATGTTAGACAATGGATTTTGCAAAATAATGCTAGCAGTAAAATTCCTTCTGATGTAATAGAAGAAAGCTTCAGAAGATATAATATAATATATGAAAGATTGACATCACAAATATTATCAAATGAAGGGTTAAATTTTCAATCCCTTACGAACTCTTTATTAGAGAATAAGCTAATTACTTGTGGTTATGTTGTGATTTTTATGGGATCAAATAATGATCTAGCACATGCTCTAAAAATAAAATCTGAGCTAGATAAATATCCTATAATGGTAAAAATGCATATTGTATCAGCACACAAAAATGGAGAAGACATACTACAAAAAGCTAAAGAATATAATCAGTCTATTGAGCCAGGAGTTGCAATAGCTATAGCTGGCCGCTCAAATGGTTTAGGAGGCGCATTAGCAGCAAATTTAAATATTCCATTAATAAACTGCCCCCCTTTTAAAGATTATTCTGATCTGCAAGTGAATATTTATTCAAGTTTAATTATGCCTTCTCAAACACCGGCAACATTTTGTCTTGAGCCTAAAAATACTGCAAATGCAGCAGTTAGAGCATTGAATATTCCCAATTTAAGATTAACTATATCTAATGAAATAGAAAATATGAAAAATAATATTAGAAGAGCAGATATAAATTTAAATAAACAAGCTGTAATGGAACAAATATGAATATTGGTGTTATTGGTTCTGGTGGAAGAGAGCAAGCAATATACTGGAAATTATCGCAAGAAAAAAATGTTAATAAAGTATATCTATTATCTAATATTTCATTATGTCCAAATAGAATTAATTGTAATTTAGATAATTTTAGTGAAATATACAAATGTTGTCTGAAATATACTATCGAGCTTTTAATTGTAGGTTCTGAGCGTTATTTAGAAAAAGGAATTGTAGATTATTTTGAGAAAAAAAATATTAAAATATTCGGCCCTCCAAAAGAATCTGCTATGCTGGAGACATCAAAAATATTTGCTAAAAATTTCATGAAAAAACATGATATCCCAACACCTGAATACAAATCATTTAATGGTATTAATAATACAAAAAAATATTTGGATGATTTAAATAACTATAATATTGTTATTAAGTATGATGGAATAGCAGATGGCAAAGGAGTTTTTGTTTGTGGCACATTACAAGATGCTGAGCAAGCATTAAATTATATTGAAACTAATTACGGGAGCTCTTCTTCTATTATTTTAGAAGAACGCTTTGTTGGTGAAGAGATATCTATAATATTTGTGTGCAGTACTGATGGCAAATTAAAATATCAATTAGTGTCTACTGCAAAAGATTACAAAAAATCTTTAGATAATGATAAAGGAGCTAACACAGGTGGCATGGGTGCTGTATCTCCACATCCTAGTTGGAATATAAATATTGAAAAAGAAATATTTGCGAATATAGTCAATAAAACTTTTAAAGGAATGATCAAAGAAAATATTTTATATAATGGGTTTTTATATTTTGGGATAATACTAACTGAAAATGGACCAAGATTATTAGAGTATAATACACGCATGGGGGATCCTGAGGCACAAGCAATTTTGCCGAATATGCTAGATGATTTAAATATAATAATATTGAATTCCTTATCAGGTAATATTAAGGAAAACCGAGTTCGTATGAAAGAACAGGTTTGCATCGATGTTTCTTTGGTTTCTAAGGGGTATCCTAATAAATATAAAATTGGGGAACTAATTTATGGAACAGAATTATTGAATAAAGATACCTTAGTATTTTATTCAAATGTTAAATTTGATAAAAATAGTAAATATACTAATGGAGGTAGAGTGATGCATTTAGTTTCTCATGCTAAAAATACGTATTTAGCAAGAGAAAAAGTTTATAAAGAATGCGAAAAAATATATTTTAAAAACATTGCTTACAGGCGTGATATAGGTGTAATTTTAAAGAAAATACCTAAAAAAATAGTAATTTTTTTATCAGGAAGGGGTAGCAATTTTAAAGCAATCTATGAATCTATTCGAACTGGAGTACTAAAAGGTCTATATGAAATAGAGGGCGTCTTTTCTAGTAATCCGCAAGCAGCAGGTTTACAATTTGCTTTAGAGAATAATATACCTACCTATTGTATAGATTCAAGTAATTACGCTGAGCAAAAATTCAACAAATTAATACTTCAATATTTGCAAGGTTTATCATTTGACTTGATTATATTGGCTGGCTATAACAAATTGCTGTCTAGAGAGATAGTTAGAAAATATTATAAAAGAATCATAAATATCCATCCAGCTGATACTAAATTATATCAAGGATTGCATGGATATAATTGGGCATTTAAAAAGAAGTTACAAGAAACAATGATAACTATCCATTGGGTTGATGAGGGATGTGATACTGGTGAAATAATTGAACAAAAGAATATTAATTTAGTTGGTCTCAATAGTGTACAAGAAGTTGAAACATATGGATTGAGTATTGAACATCAATTTTATTCTGAAGTATTAAGAAAGATTCAAGGATAAATTATGTGTGGTGTTTTAGGTATCATAGATCAACATATATTACCAACAGCAATGATATCAAGATTAATAAGTGGCTTATCATCATTACAAAATAGAGGTCAAGATTCAGTTGGTGTTGTTGTAGATAATAGCCCTTTCATAATCAATAAAAAATTAGGACTAGTTTCTAACATCACGAATGACAATTATAGTAATGTTGATAAATCGAATATTGGAATAGGACATGTAACACAAGGAGATAAAAATATAGATAATGCGCAGCCTATGATTGTTGAGGAGCCATTGGGTATTGCTATTGCTCATAATGGTAATGTAACTAATTTCAAAGAAGTAAGAAATCAAATTGCTGATTCTAAAGAAAATATTAATACTACCAATGATGTAGAATTAATTCTAAAATTATTTTTGCTTCATTTGAAAATAGACTCTAAAAACAATTTTAATACTAAAGCACTGATACAAGCAGTTGAATTTGTCCAATCGCATGTTATTGGAGCATATTCAGTTTTATTAATGATTCGTGATTACGGTATATTAGCATTTACTGATCAAAATGGCATAAGACCATTGTATTTAGGCAAAAAGAGTTATAACGGTAAAATATCATATGCATTTTGTTCTGAGACTAGTGCTTTGGATAAACTTGGATATTGCACTCTCAAAAAATTAATTGCAGGTGAAGTAGTTCTTATAAAAACAAATGGACAAATATATAATAAGGATGGGATTTATGAAAATTATAGACCTTGTATATTCGAAGATCTGTATTTTTCAAAATCAACAACAAAAGCACTTTGCAGCAATAATAAAAAAAGAAGTAATATTTCTGATATAAGATATGAAATTGGTGGAATACTTGGAAAAAAAATAGAATTCCAGAATATAAAGCCTGATATAGTGCTAGATGTGCCTGATACCGGTTATTATTATGCTAAAGGATTCGCTAAAGAGCTAGATATACCATATAAAAAAGCTATTATAAAAAAAAATATCATTAGGACATTTATATGTTCTGAAAATGAACGAAATAGTATTGTTAAACATAAATTTAAAATTAAATCTGAATTTGTTAGAAATAAAAAAATTGCTGTTATTGATGATTCAATAGTAAGAGGAACAATTTCTAAGTATATTACTAATTTATTAAGAATAGCAGGGGCAGAAGAAATATATTTTGTATCAGGATCTCCTATGATTGCTAGTCCTTGCATATATGGTATTGACATGTCGCGTAAAGAAGAAATGATTTCTTACAAGCGAGATATAGATAACATTGCTAAGTATATTGGTGCAGATCGAGTATTATATTTAAAACTGGATGAGCTGAAAAACATTTACTCTACCTATAATTTTTGTGATGCCTGCTTCACAGGTAAATATCCAACTGTAGTTAATAATAATATTTTCTTAGATATTTCTCAGGAAAAAAACTACAGAACTAGACAAGGAGAAACAAGTGTTTATTGAAAAAATATCTCTAGCCTTATCAATGTATATTATTGTACCAATGGCAGTTATAAGTGGGATATATTTGTCTATACGCTTTAAGTTTATTCAAATTACTCAATCTAAAGCTATATTATTTTCAATAAAAACAAATAGAACTACTGGAACACTTTCATCATTTAATGCTATTTCAGCTGTTTTAGGTGGAAATTTAGGAGTTGGTAATATATCAGGGATGGCTATAGCTCTAGCGACAGGAGGTCCTGGAGCATTATTTTGGATGTGGATCATTGTAGTTTTATTTTCAATTATTAAATTTGGAGGTTGTTATTTAGGTGTTATTTTCCGTAAGAAAAACTCCCAAGGGGAGTTAGTTGGTGGTCCGATGTATTATATTAGACAAGGATTAAAACAACCTACTTTAGCAAATTTATTTTGTTATTTGATAATAATTATTGCTTTAATTTCAGGTAATATTGTGCAAATGCATTCACTATTGTTGCCTTTAAAAAATTTTAGCATATCACCATTTTATCTAGGCATATTAGTAGCATGTTTAATCGCAGGAGTCACCTGGGGAGGAATGAGAAGGTTCGCTAATTTTGTCTCACTAGTAGTTCCTTTTATGGGGTTGCTATATTTAGGGATTTCATTATTTATCTTGTTTATATATTTTGATAGGATCCCATATGCTTTTGAAATAATACTTAAGTCAGCTTTTGGATTTCATCAATTTAGTTATGGAGGGTTGGGATTTACTGTCTTCATGGCTATAAGTACAGCTTTTGATAGAGTATTACTTTCCACAGATATTGGTATGGGGTTGGCTCCTATAATTCATGCCTCAGTAAATGACAGCTGTGAACTAAAAACTAATGCATTAAAACAGGGATATGCTAGTCTATTATCTCCAGTAATTGTTATTTTAATATGTACAATCACTATGTTAGTTTTGATTGTTACTGGTGTTTGGAAAGGTAATTATGAAAGTACAAATATGTGTATTGCTGCTTTTAGAATAGGGTTGGGTACTACATCTGCTGGGAATATAATTATCGTAGTATTATTTTTCTTTGCTTTTACTACTATTTTAACTTGGATGTATTGTGCTAGTAGAGCCATTGAATACCTGTATGGGATAAATTGTTACCATAAAATTATTTTTCAAATACTATTTATATCGATAATACCACTTGGAATATATTGTAAAAAACAAGTTATCTGGTATTTTTCAGATATTCTTATGAATATAATGTTTATATTAAATACCGGGAGCATTTTAGCATTATCTAATTTAATTGATATTTCTGGTGCAAAACTATTTAAGAGTTTAAGAAGTGATGTGAGTATTAAGATTTAATCAAATAATAATTTAGAGTGAGCATTATTTTTAATACAAGGAATAGAGCATGTTAGAAGAAAAAAATAAAATTAGACCTTTAGAACCAATGATTGATGATTCGACTTTAACAAAGGAAACATGGAAAGTATTCCAGGTGTTATCTGAGCTAGTAGAAGGATATGAAAGGCTATCTCATATTTCTCCTTCTGTAAGTATTTATGGATCTGCTAGAATAAAACCTAATGATCCCATGTATTTATTAGCTCTAGAAGTAGCCGAGGCTTTATCTGAAAGTGGTTTTTCAATTGTAACAGGTGGGGGACCTGGGATTATGGAGGCAGCAAACAAAGGAGCTTTTCAGGGGAGATCTACAAGTGTAGGATTAAATATATTCTTGGAACATGAAAAAAAACCTAATAAATTTCAAGATATACCACTTAGATTCAGACATTTTTTCACTCGAAAAGTAATGTTTTTAAAATATGCATCTGCTCATATTTTATTTCCAGGTGGTTATGGAACTCTAGATGAAATTAGTGAAATAATGGTTCTAACTCAAAAAGGTCTAGCTAAAAAAGTTCCTATTATTTTATTTAACAAAGAATAT
>JABSQI010000058.1 GCA_013215905.1 Legionellales bacterium
ATTGAACTTATCGGCAAATTTCGCTTAAAAAACAAACGTAATATACGTCAAATTGGCCTGCTAGTACCTCTTTACTCTGACTATGACAAATTATTTTATATTCCAATATTTGGTATGTTAGACAACCAACATTCGAAAGAGCTTAATATAGGTATTGGATTTAGAAAAATATTTAATAAAAAAACTATCCATGGGGCATATGCCTTTTTCGATTATAGGAAAACTCCAAGCAAAAATTATTTTAAACAGATAACTATAGGTTACGAATTATTCACTAAATATTTTGAAGCAAGAGCAAATATATATTTACCGGAAAATAAATCTATCTATTCATATATCCCAATTAAAGATTCAGTTGATACGAACTATAACGGTAATATTACTAAATTTAATATTGATCGTACTAACAATTTATATACTGAAAAAGCAAGTAAGGGTTTTGATACAGAATTTGGTCTTACCAAAGGCTGCTTTGGGATTTATTTAGGATATTATAGATTTATCAACCAAGAAAATAATACTCATGGGCTTCGCCAAAGAGCCATGTTTCGAGTTTTGCCATGGTTAACACTTGAAGCTGAAGCAAACTATCAGAACTTTAAAACTATCAATCCTTATTTCGGGCTTAAAATCAACCTTCCTTTTACTAAAAAATATAAGTCCTCTATTTACAGCAAAATGAACTACCTGCCTATTAGGGATGTTGATATTGTATCCACGAAAAAATTCACTCCCAATGTACACACCTATCACGAAAAAACAGTAAACGGATGGGCTCCAATGGTAGATAAAAATGGAAAAGTTGGCAAAAACGTTTATCTAAATATGGCAGCATTAACACCAGAAATAAATGCTGGAAAAAAATATACTGATATAGGAACTATTCAAGAAAACAGTCTTTTTACCCTAATGGGGGAGTTTGCAGGTGAGTATGTCTTAATAGCTCCAGGATCTAATGAATTTGATATTCTAACAAACATTAAAACTCATGTAGACGGTAATGAAATCGTCTTAACTGATGCTAGAGCAAATTCACCATTAAATAAAACGATCCAAAAAGGATTCTGGACTAATCAAAGAGAATTAGTGGAAACTATTCAAGCAATTAATACTATAAAAGATAAATACAAAGATGAGTTTAGTAATTTATCATTTTCTAAAGAGGATGTCGATCAAGCTATTAAAGAAGGAACATATATGTCAACTATTGTTCATGCATTATTATGGGAATACAAAGACAACAATCAAGTATATGTTGCTAATTTCCGTGGCGACACTAAAAAGAAATCCAATGCAGAGAATATTAAAAAATTAACAAAGGCTCTAGCAAACCGTTCTAATGAAAGATTCATAGTGATGAATTTATATCAAACATCTCATCATATAGGAGTTGTAGTAGACACAGTTAAACGTGATATTATCTTTGCAGAATCAAATGGAAGAAATACTTTAACGCCAGAAGAAAAAGCTGTTCTAGATAGCCAGTTCAACGGGTATAACTTTTCTTCTTATACCTTCGCTAAACAAAAAGAAAGATGGTCATGTGGAGCACATGCATTTATGAATATAGTAGGATTAGTAAATGGACATTTTGCTCCTGGAACTCCACAAACTAATCGTAGACATGTTGGAACCGTTCTAGAACGTATGCACTATCAAAGCTATGCTAATATGCTTTTTAGATAAAGCTAGTCAACAAAAATTGCAAACTTGATTTCTAAAGCACAGATCTTAGCAAATAAAATTAGCACTAAAGACTGCTTATTGAATCAAAGTGGCGACAAGATTTGAATTATTTCCCCTATTTGTTACATAATTTTATGATAGAAAAATCTAAAATACTTACTAAGATAGAAAAGAATTCATGCGAACTAACTATTACTAAATAGTCCTCTGATATACTTATACGCATCAGAAAATTTATACATTATTATATCAAACCATGTTGTTTTTTTAGGTATATCAGAAAATCCTATTGCATTGGGCGTTATAGATTTTAATATTCCTTCTGCTAAGCCTTTTTCAGTATTAGCCTTTAACATATATATCCCATCTTCACTTCTAGTAATTTGTGCTGAGATGATATTATTCACTTTTAGCTTTGATAAAATATAGGAGCTTTTATCAAATTCAAAGATAAGAACTACTTCTAAAATCTCATCTGTTTCAACATTATTAGAAAAGCTAAAATTTTCTCGATGTTTTTCAGCAGAATTTATGTTTATTTGAATAAGTTGTTTTGTGGGATTATTATTTTTTGATATACATTGTTTATGTAATGAGAAACTTAAATCCTCATTAGTTCGATTAAATATATCAATTGCCCCACTATAGGCAGTGTTAGTAAGAATAATTAGCAAAACAAAGAAGCATCTAAGCATATCAAAAGTACCTTTATTGGAATTTAGCATTGTAACAAAATATAATTTATCAAACAGTAACTTATATACCTTTGTGTATTGCATGGCTATTTTTTACACTTGGTGCTCAAATATAACAATAGGGATCATACATGTTAATAAGTAATAAAAAATCATTTTGCAAAGAAAACACTCCATATATATTATGAAATATAATTATTTTAGTTAATAAATATGAAATTCCGAATTTTTTAATTATCATGGAATTTTAGATAGCAGAAATATATTATATATAATTAATGTTAGTGAACTTACTAAAATAAATAATTTCTTGTCATTTTTGAAAAAATTAATATTTAGTATTTGAATTAAGCATTACCTCAGCTAAAATAACCTTCTCGTTTCTTTAAATACACTTTTTCCATTATAAGCTTGAGTCTTATCAAAATGTATTCTCGTAGGAATTTTTAGCATATAATTTTCTTTCCCAAACATGTTGGGTGAAAATAGACAATATCCTTGCTCTATATCATCTAGAGACTCATTGTTATGTATTTTTTTTATTTCGCTACATTTGTCTACCCAAATAAAATCTTTGCCAATTTCTTGTGAATATTGGAACAATGTTTTTGGAAAGTATCTATCACATTCTGGAATATATTTTAGGCTAAATCTAATATTCTGAATTTTATCATCCTTAAATTGAATAAGGGCTGGAATATCAAATTTCCCTGTATCAATTTCCACAATTTCTTGAGATGGAATAATTAATATACTGTTACCTTCTGGATAATCCCAAAATTTTGAGAAGTCATTGTAATACCAAGAAAATAAGGTTTTTTCAAATTCAGGAAGTGTTTCTAACAAAGATAATTCATTACTTAAGAGATTCCTACCTAACCCAAATTTGTTGTACCGATACCCCATTAATCCTAGTAATGTAGCTGAAGTATCTATTGTTGTACCAGCCTTATCAATTGAAGTATTTTGTGGCAAATTCATTTTGTTTGAATTTAGCACAATTAATAAATTTTTCCTATTCCCTTTCTTTAAGTAATCCATAGCTGAATTATTATTAGCTAGGTGATCAGAAGCTATTATAATAATAGTATTCTTATAATAAGGCGATTTTTTTATTTTATTAACAAATTTTGTAACAAGATAATCTGTACAGTGTACAGCATTTAAAAACGGATTTTTACCATCTTTATAGGGTTTGCAGATTTTTGATACTTCTTTTCCTGGTGGATGGGTATCTAAAGTTAAAGTAAATACTCCAAATTTTTGGTTTTGTTTAGCTAAAAACTCAACTCTCTCAAAAACCAAATCAAATAATGTCTCATCGTATAATCCCCAGGACGACAGATTATTTTGATTTGATAAATTTGATTTTAGTTCATCTAAGCCTTTAATGTAATCAAATCCATGGGTCAGATAAAATTTGCCTTTCCCTGCAAACTTTAAAGATGCTCCCCCAATATAAGATAATGAGTAGCCATTTGCCTTCAATATATCCCCAATGCAATAAGCTTTAGGCAAAAAACGATCCATACCAGCGCCCATTGAATTACCATCACATGGTGTTGACAGTAAAATTCCACACTGGCTAGAGACCATACCTTTTATAGTACATCCAGACGCAGGATGCTGTGATAGGTTTGTAAAATCTATTCCTTCTTTAGCTAATTTAGATAATCCAGGCGTAAGATCAGGAAAAATTGTGCTATCCAGAAATGTTCTTTCTAAACTTTCTAAATATATAAAAATAATATTAGGAGAATTTTTATTTAATATCTGCCCATATTTCTGCAGGAAATAATTACTGCTAAATGATAAGCTATTTTTTGGGCTTGTATTTTGCAAATACGATATATAATATAGATCTCTAGTGGCAGGATGTAAAATAAGGGGAAGAAAAAAAAACACATGCAAAAAATCTCTTTTTTTGTCATTACTATTTTTCTTAGCTGGGATTAATATTTTAAATACTAATAGACTCAATAATATTGCAAATATCAAAAAAGCTATTAACAATAATATTGTATAAAAAGTTGCTTTAGTTCCAGCTCCCTCAAGACCATATTTTAAATGGAAAATAACAGATAAATCAATGCCATTATCAGTAAAACTGTCAGAAATAATATATAATGCTGATAAAATACAAAAAATAAAAACAGAAACCGAGTCTAGAAGTCTAAATAAAGGACTTCTATTTCTGTTCTTCAAACATAACACACAGAAGATTAAAAAAACTGTATAAAGAAATATCTCAACCATAAGTTATATAATTTTTTTGAATGCTAAGAATAACTCAATTGACGGAATTAAGCCAAAATACCTATAAAAATGACCGATAGATTGTGTTAAAGATTTCCAGCCTGGATTGCAGGTTTATTTTTCTTAGCTTTGTTTAAATAGTTATAGAAAGAAGGTCTGCTGATATTAAGGTTATCCATCCATACCCATTTATATATAGTTATGGATGGAAAATTTTAGTATCTAGATGATAATAATTCTATTCTTTTGTATGTTGATTAAAAGAATTGATATCACTTTGTATTAAAGCATCGGCATTATCTACAGACCACAAATCATTAAATTCGCTATTTCTGACACTACCTTTCATTTCATAATTTTCTTTTATAGTGATTATTTTTGCATTATTGTCTGAAGATACCCATCTCATAGTTACCGTACCAAACCTCTCATTTACATTTGGATCAGAATTATATGCTAGCAATTTAACTTTTCTCATATAAAGCTGATTAAGACTACTAACGTGAAAACTAAACTTCACATTAACATTAGCAGAACTGTAAGGGTTAACCTCAATACTTTGTGTTTCTAATAATGTCCTGGTTACCGCGCCATAAAGCACTGTTGAATTAACTTGAGCAGTAATTTTTGTATTTGAATTATTATGAATTGTTAGTGTTTCATAGTGCTCACAATAATTAGCATAGCTATTAAAAGAGAATGATATCAATAAAGCAACTATTGCTCTTTTAGTTAATAATTTAAACATTTTTCCCCCATAGATGTGTTTTTGCATTAATCATTTAGAATTATAATATATCATATAGACACCCTATGCAGCAATAAGCATAAAATAATAACATATGGTAAAAATTTATTGTTTTTACTGATCCTTCACCATATTGACTGTCCTTCTTGCTGATACTCACCCATGTCTAAAGTCAGGGGCTTTACGCCACCTTTTGGTAATATATTGAATGTTACAAAGTTAAGACTTAGTAATAAGAAATAGGCTCCTATCTAAACATTATAATTTTTCTACACCATTAATTTTTTTATAGCGATAATTGTTTGTATTTTTTCTAGGTTTTTTATCAATATTAATCTGTATTTATAATGATTGTATAACCAAATAAATATAGTTAATTTAAATAATAATTTTATTTATGCACAATTAATTAATTGCTCAGTTAATTGCGAAGATATCGATCCAATGCTACCAGCACCTTGAGTTACTAAAATATCATCTGGTAAAACATACGAAAGTACATTTTTATCAAGAATATCTTTCTCATTCACAAGATGTGTTTTAACATTACTCTCCTTTAAAAGCATTTTATTTAGCATTTTACTATTTATATTCCTTATAGGTTTTTCTCCTGCAGAATATACATCCATTAATAATAAAACATCTACACTAGATAAAACATTTACAAAATCATCTAATAAAGCTCTTAGTCTAGAATATCTATGAGGCTGAAACAACATTACTATTCGTTTATTTGGCCACGCACTTTTAACTGCATCAATATTTGCTGCTATTTCTACAGGATGATGCCCGTAATCATCTAGTAAAATAGCTTCACCATCATTAATTTTAAATTTGCCTTTTATATCAAATCTTCTTTTTACTCCTTTAAATTTCTTCAACCCTGAGATGATATCCTGATCTGATACCCCGCATTGAGATACTGCTCCAATAGCTGCCATAGCATTTAGAATATTATGTTTGCCTGGTAAATTTAGCTCAATTGATAATGATGGTTGGCCGTGTCTTAGTAAAGTAAAACTATTTTTTAAACCATCAGATTCGCAATCTACAGCGCATAAATCAGCTCTCTGACTAAACCCATAAGTTAAAGTACGACAAGGTATCTTAGACTGTAATTTTCTAATAGTACGATCTTCATAACATAAAACTGCTAAGCCATAAAAAGGTAATAACTCTAAAAAATGTAGAAATGAATTCTGTAACTTATTAAAACTATTTTCATAGTTCTCCATATGATCTCTATCTATATTTGTAACGATAGCTGTCATTGGTTTTAGATGTAGAAAAGAAACATCACTTTCATCAGCCTCTACAACCATATATTTTCCTTGACCTAGTCTAGCATGAGTTCCTCCATTTAATCGCCCGCCAATTACATAAGTTGGATCAAGTTTCGCCTCGGATAATATACAACTAATTAAGCTGGTAGTTGTTGTTTTACCATGTGTACCAGAAACCGCAATACCATATCTAAATCTCATTATTTCGCCTAACATCTGTGCTCTTGATATTATAGGTATGTGACATTTTTTTGCCGCAATTAACTCAGGGTTATTTTTGTTAATAGCGGATGAAACAACTACAACATCTGCATGGACAACATTCTCTGCTTGATGCTTATTCATAACACTAACACCTAAACTAATTAGATGTTCAACTACTTGAGAACTACTAAGATCAGAACCAGAAATATTATAGCCAAGATTACATAAAACCTCTGCTATACCACACATCCCTACTCCACCAATACCAATAAAGTGTATATTGCGAATACTACCCATTTGTTGGTAAAACAAGTCATTAATTTTAAAGTTTTCAGACATCTTTCTAGAATTTAAATTTATTTTCTATGGATACTCTAAATAAAATTGCCAGGGTAGTATACGTTATAATTAAATTACTACCACCATAACTAATCAATGGTAAATTTAATCCTTTTGTTGGTAAAATACCAGTATTAACACCCATGTTGATTAATGTTTGCACAGTTATTAATACCGTTATTCCCTGAGCTAAATAACCATTAAAATGTAACTTCAATTTATGAGCCTCTTTACCAATTTGCATACCCCTGATAAAAAATATAGCATATAAAGCCAACACAAAGACTCCTCCTAATAAACCCAGCTCCTCTATTATTACAGCAAAAATAAAATCTGTATGAGCTTCAGGCAAATAAAATAACTTCTGCACGCTATTTCCAAGACCAACTCCAAACCATCCACCTTGTCCAAAAGCTATTAATGATTGAGTTAATTGATAACCGCTATCAAATTGATTAGCCCAGGGATCCAAAAATCCCGTTAATCTTGCCAATCTATAAGGAGATGATACAGCTAGGATAGAAAAAGATAACAAAGATGCTATAACTAACAAAGTGAAAGTCCACAAACTAACTCCACCTAGAAACAATAAACATAATGATGTTATTACCAAAACAACTGAAGCACCAAAATCTGGTTCACACAATAACAAAAAAACAACTAGTGAAACCATCAGCATAGCGTTTATAAAGCCAATTATATTAGTTCTAACTCTTTCTTGATAAACAACTATATATCTAGATAAGTAAATAATTATACATAATTTAGCAATCTCAGAAACTTGAATACGGATAAAGCCAAAGTCAAGCCATCTTGTACTGCCATTAACAGTTCTTCCCACTCCAGGAATTAAAACTAAAGATAACAATATGAATGTTAAAATCAATTTTTTTATAGACTCATATTAATTTTCATAAAATTTTAATCAAAATTTTTTAGATTCAAATAATTTTATCAATTCTACATTTTCTGGTCCTATATTCTTTTTCATGAACTTTGTACCATTTAAAAAACCATATGGTTGGGTTCCAATTATCATCCTTCGGCCATCGTTGACAATTGTTGGTGAATATATCATCAATGGAATTTCACTATCAAACTCTGCCTGCTGATAATCTCCTAAAGTCTTATCCATAACAAACCCAGTATTCTTATGCAGTTGCTGTTCAAAGGTATAGCCGCGATCTACTGGATATTCTCGTCCGTCTACATTCACAGATCGATATCTTAAAAACAAATCATGACTCACTAAACTCAATGCTACATTATTCAATAAATCCTTAGAAATGCTTTCCAAAT
>JABSQI010000059.1 GCA_013215905.1 Legionellales bacterium
CATAAGTCCGTCACTAAAAATATTTTTTATTCGTAATCAATTTTTTTCTTCCTTTTTCTAGTTTTCTTGAAAATGTGTATGTGATTTCATATATAAATCTGAAAAATACAAACAAAAAACAAAAAATATCAAAAAGCAAAAAGAAAGTATATGGCACAAATTATAAAGTATAAAATTTCAGGAGATGGAAATGATGAAACTATTCAATCATGTAAAGAACTTTCTAATGATCTAGAAAAATTTTCTGGTATTCAAGAAAGTTTCTTAAGATCAAAAATGGAAGATAAACTAATATCAGACTTTGGTCCAAGTATAACCTCTACTGTATTATCAAATATCTTAGATAGTAATGATCCTTTTGAAAATGCAAATGAGATGGACATGGCATTGAATAATATGTAATAGCAATTTGATATTTATCTTTTATTTTTTTACAAATTTTGGCTATAATAGTCTTAATTTTCGTCAAACATATAAAAACATATACTATGAGTCAGAAAAAAGACCATAAATCTAGTAGTATAATAATATTTGGTAGTTCTAGATCAAAAGGCAAAACCTTTGAAGCTATACAATTAGTCACCAAACAATTCCCTATACCAATACTTAATTTAGCTGATTATAACGTACAAGAGTTTGATTACAATTATCAACAAAATGATGACTTTACAAAGATTATTCAAGAATGTCTGGCTTATGATACTATTATCTTAGCAACACCCGTATATTGGTATACAATGAGCGCAAAAATGAAAATTTTTGTAGATCGCTTCAGTGACTTATTGTCTGTTAATAAACACCTTGGCAAACAACTACAATCTAAAAATCTTGCTGTAATAACCTCTTTTGCTTCATATCCAGATGGGATTAATGGTTTTGAAAAAATTTTTATCAATATTGCTAGATACATGAAAATGCATTATATAGGGTGTTTTTTTTACTATTCAGGAATAGACCAAAAACCATTTTCCAATAACCATAGTAACTCACAAATATTTATCAGTAAATTACAGAAAGATATAACCTAAAATAAAGATTTATATAACCTATCTTCCACTTTACTCAATATTATTTAATAGGTATTATTATCAACAAATTGTATAAATATGTGAGAATTGTGAGTAATAAACTTGAGTTAATAAAAGAACTTGCTAAAGATCAAAAAGCATCTAATCACTCTAAAACAAGTTTCAAAAATAGTAAAAAAATAAGTAAAACAAAAATTGCTATATTGACAATCTTAGCTATAGGGTCTTTATATGCACTATTTTCAATATCCAGCTCAGATAAACCTGTTAAAGAACTCATTGAAACACCCAAAGTAAAAAAAGCTGAACCCGCTATTATTGCAGATAGTCCTGCTAGCTCTATAAAGCTCTCTTCATCAGCAAGTATTTTATCAGCCTCAGGGTATGTTGTACCAAGACGAATATCAACAATAGCATCAGAGATAATTGGAAAAATAGCTGAAATTTACATAGAAGAAGGTCAAAAAGTTGAAAAAGGAGAATTAATAGCTAAATTAGACGACACCCTAGCAGTAACAGCAAAAAATTCTGCAATAGCTAAGGTAGCTTCTTCTAAATCTTTAGTAGATTCGTTAAAAGCTAAATATAAAAAAGCTAAATTTATTGCTAATTCTAATAGTAAGTTATATAAATCAGGCTCAGTTAGCCAAGAAACATTTATACAAAGTCAGGCTGAAGCTGAAAGATTACAAGCAGATATTGCTAAATCAAAACACGATGTTAAATTAGCAGAAATTGCCATAGAAAGACAAACAAAAATAGTTGAGCAACATTACTTACGTTCTCCATTCAAAGGTATAGTAACCAGTAAAGATGCCTATCCAGGAGAAATTATATCACCAGCATCTGGAGGTGGTGGTTTTACTAGAACAGGAATTGCAACTATTGTTGATATGGATTCTCTTGAAATTGAAGTAGATGTAAATGAATCTAATATTAATAAAGTATTTGTTGAACAAAAAGTTGACATAATACTTGAAGCATATCCAGAAAAAATGTTTCAAGGCAAGGTAATTGCTATAATACCAAGTGCTAATAGAGATAAAGCCACTATTAAAGTTCGAATTGGATTTCTTCAAAAAGAAGATATCATTTTTCCAAATATGGCTGTAAAAATAAATTTCTTTAGCAAAAAAAATCAAGAATGACAAGGTAACTAAAAGTTAGAATTAGGTTTTTTCGGCAAAAAGATATGACTTTTCCAAATATTGCTGTGAAAATAAATTTCTTTAATAAAAAAACATAAGTCTGCAAAGGTAACTATATGACAATAGATAATTTATTTACTATAAAAAATTTAAAAAAAACTCATTTTAAAGGTGGTCAAGAAATTAATATTTTTCATGACTTGAATATGCACATTGAAGAGGGAAATTTTATCGCAATAATGGGACCTTCTGGTTCAGGTAAAACAACTATGTTAAATATGCTAGGAGGAATAGATAAACCCACATCTGGAGAAATTTATTTCAAACAAGAAAGAGTTGATAATTTATCAGAAAATGAGCTCACATCTTTTAGATCATCACATGTTGGATTTATCTTCCAATTCTACAATTTAATGCCAATGTTAACGGCTTTTGATAATGTTGAATTACCACTCATGTTAACTAATCTTACTAAAAAAGAAAAACTAAAAAAAGTTAGCACGGCTCTAGAGATAGTTAGTCTTAGTGAGAGAGCAACTTACTATCCTAAAGAATTATCTGGTGGTCAAATGCAAAGAGTCGCTATTGCAAGATCTATTGTTAGTAACCCAGATATACTTTTATGCGATGAGCCTACTGGTGATCTTGATCGTCTAACTGCAAATGAAATTTTAGAAGTTCTTAAGCTTTTAAATTCTGAACTAAATAAAACTATTGTTATGGTAACTCATGATCCTGAAGCAGCAAGATATTCTAAACTAACCCTACATCTTGATAAGGGTGAATTCAATCAGAAGGACTTATCCTTGTGAGCATTCTGTATTTAGTTAAAAAAAATTTACTATCCCATAAAATTCGCTCTGCACTCTTAATTTTATGTATTTTTATCGCTTTTATAGTATATGGAGTACTAAAAAGCTTTGAACAAGCTATGAATGCAGGTGTAGAATTATCAGGAGCGAATAGATTAGTCACTGTTAATAAAATTAACTTTACCCAACCACTACCCTATGCTTACTATAATAGAGTTAGAAATATTTCAGGAGTAAAAAATGTATCTTTCGCTAGATGGTTTGGTGGATACTACCAAGATCCTAAAAATTTCATAGTTACTTTTGCAGTAGATCCATCTAGCTACCTTGAGATTTTTACAGAGTTGGTTGTAAAACCAGAGGAAAAAGATGCTTTTTTAAAAGATAAAAAAGGTCTTTTAGTAGGTAGAAATATTGCTAACAAATATGGCTGGAAAATCGGCGATAATGTTCCTATATCAAGTAATATTTTTTTTAATAAAAAAGGAGGTCATACTTGGGATTTTAATCTTCGTGGGATTTATGATGGGGAGCAAGCACAAACAGATACGAATCAAGTAATTTTACATTACGACTATTTTAATTTATCTAGCACTTTTGGCAAAGACTCAATTGGTTGGCTAATTATTCTCACAGAGGATGCAAGCCTTAATGAACAAGTCGCAAAAAAAATTGACTCTATGTTTAGCAATTCAGCTTTTGAAACTAGAACAGCATCAGAAAGCGCTTTCAATAAGGCTTTTATAGAACAAATAGGCAATATTAGTTTAATAATCCAGTCAGTAGTTACAGTTGCATTTCTTACTATCTTAATGATAGTTGGCAATACCATGTATCTTGCTATCGAGGAAAGAGTCAAAGAGATTGCAATTTTAAAAACTCTTGGATTTAAAAATAGAATAATTTTTAATATGATTTTGAGCGAAACACTTTTATTAACTTTGATTGGAGGGATCCCTGCAATTATTTGCGCCTATGCTATTATAAAAGCTCTAAATTTTGTTGTTGGAGGTTTTTTACCTGGATTGATAATGCCTATGGATGTAATAATTTATTCACTATTATGGATGATTTTATTAAGTATGCTTACAGGAATAATTCCTGCATATAATGCAGTAAAATTAAATATTATTACAGCTTTGAACAAGAATAATTAAGGATATATAGCATATGAAACATATATTCAATCAAACTACTACAATTTTCTACATCAATATTTATAGCCTAAAAAATAGATTAGGATTATCTATTTCAACAATATTTTCTGTTGCTTTAGTTGTTGGTGTCCTGATATGCTTCCTTTCAATGTCAAAAGGCTTTGAAAAAACCCTAGAAGGATCTGGAGCTGAAGATGTTGCAGTTGTACTCCGTGGCGGTTCAATGTCAGAGTTAAATAGTGTTATTACTATAAATCAAGCTAGACTAATCGAATCAGGACCGGGGATCGAAAAATTCAACAATAACCCTCTTGTTTCAAAAGAATTATACGTAGTTGTCGATGCAATTAAAAAATCTAGCAATACTCCAGCTAATATTCCTTTAAGAGGAATTGATAAAACTGGAGAGGTTATTAGGGAAAGTGTTTCTATTATTAAAGGCAAGATGTTTACCCCCGGGACTAATGAAATTGTTGTTGGTAAAGCCTTAATTGAAAATTTTAATGGTTTTGAACTTGGATCTCTAGTTAAGCTAGGAAAGGCTGATTGGAAAGTTGTGGGGATTTTTGCTTCTCCAGGCACTGTGTTTGAATCAGAAATCTGGGCTGATATTGACGTTGTCCAAAGTTTTTTTAACAGATCAGGAATTTTTCAAACAATTAGAGTTAAGATGAAAAACTCTGCAAGCGTTTTTGAACTAGAAAAATATTCTGATTCTGATCCTAGACTCAAACTAGATGTAAAATCTGAAAAAGATTTTTATTTAGAACAAACAAATGCCTCATCTGATTTGATATTTTATCTAGGTTGGCCTCTATCAATTTTAATGTCAATAGGCTCTCTAGCTGGTGCAATAAACACAATGTATAATTCCGTAGTTGCCAGGACAAAAGATATTATAACTCTTAGAATTATAGGGTTTGATTCAAGCGCAACTTTTTTTGGAACTATGTTAGAATCTTTATTATTAACTTCTATTGGGGCAGTTATTGGAATTATATGTGCTTATTTATTATTTGATGGTTTAACCACATCTACCCTAAGTGGAAATTTTACCCAAGTCGTATTCAGTTTTAAAATGACCTTTGATTTATTTATTAAAGCAATCTTTTTATCATTAGGAATTGGTTTAATAGGAGGATTAATGCCGGCTTTACGTGCAGCAAGAATGCCTCTGATTCAAATAAATAGTTTTAATTAAATTTTTCTTAGCTCAGCAACTAAAAAAATGATACCCCAATATTAATTATCCAAGATTTATCAATTTTTTTGTAATATCGTAAGATCAGTTTTTTCTAAACTTACAATTTACTTTTATACAAATATTAGCTAAAAATTACTCTTCTTAGAAAATTATTATTATTGAGGAATAATAGGCTCTTCTTCTTCCGCATCAACAATAACCCTGAAACTCTCTGGATCAAGAGCATAACTAGAACCATCTATTGGATTTACTGGAATTCCATCAGGAAAATAGTCTGGATCATTACCAATATCACTTAGATCTGTCTCTGGAAAAGAACCCTTTTCAACATTCCATCTCTCAACTTGCTTGTTTATGATGTTAATATTTTGAATATTTGCTGTTTCTTTTGCAGTTGTAGAAGTTGTAGTTAATCTAGGGATAACTATAGCAGCAATAATACCTGCAATCACAATTACAAACAAAATCTCAATCAATGTAAAGCCATATCTCTTCTGCTTAAAAAATAACATAATTCCCTCAAAAATATATCTGTTATCTTTAATTATAGCAAATTACTATAAATTCGATAACAAGCTGAATTTTAACTAGTTTTATGACAACACACTTAATGTCGTATAAATAAGGGATATGTGAATATTATTCAGTTAGTTATACATGCTTTCCTACAGACTAACCCTCTATCTCTTTTTATATAAGCGTTTTATATAATCTCTAAATAGTGAGAATTTTATACGGTTTAGTTAATCAAAATAATAATTTTTTTATAATGAATTAATGAGCATCATTCCAGTTTTTTCCAACTTCAACAATAACATCCAAAGAAACATTTAAAGATACGCAATTTTCCATATTTTCAACCACTATATCATGTATTACAGAAATATCATCATCATGTACTTCGAAAACTAATTCATCATGAACCTGCATGGTCATACAAGCTCTTAATTCTTCTTGTTGCAACTTCTTATCAATACTCAACATTGCTAGT
Source organism: Legionellales bacterium (assembly GCA_013215905.1). The sequence goes on from JABSQI010000059.1 coordinate 6,341, forward strand.
TTTATTATATCCGCAGCACTTCCTTGAACAGGCGCATTTATTGCTGCTCTTTCAGCGGCAGTTTTTACTTGATGATTTTTTGAATTAATTTCTGGTAGATATAGTCTCCTGCCAAATATTGATTCGACATAACCATTTGAACGTGCGAAGTCTTTTGTAGATTCAATATATTCTTTTACCTTTGGATATCTATGAAAATAAATATCTATATAATGCTTAGCATCAAACCGAGAAATACCAAGCTGTTTTGCCAAACCAAATTCTGACATTCCATAAATCAAACCAAAATTAATAGCTTTTGCTTTTCTTCTCTGCTCATCGGTAACTGCATCTATATCTACTCCAAAAACATCACTTGCAGTGAAACTATGCACATCTTGTTTATCCTTAAAAGCTCTTAGTAATCCAAGATCATTAGATATATGTGCCATAACTCTAAGTTCAATTTGAGAATAATCTGCTGACAAAATTGAGAATCCATGAGGCGCAATAAATGCTTCCCGTATTCTTCGACCCTCCTCTGTTCTTATTGGAATATTCTGTAGATTTGGCTCAGTAGAAGATAATCTACCTGTTGAAGTAACAGTTTGATTAAAAGAGGTATGGATTCTATTAGTCTTAGGATTTATCTGTTGAGGCAAAGCATCAGTATAAGTTGATTTTAACTTGGATAACTGACGATATTCCAAAATTATTCTTGGTAGTTCATATTCATTTGATAACTCTGCTAATACAAACTCTGCTGTTGACGGTTGACCTTTAGGTGTTTTTTTAATAACAGGAAGACCTAATTTAGAATATAAAATTTCCTGGAGTTGCTTTGGCGAAGATAAATTAAATTCAAAGCCAACAATTTTATGAGCTCTTTGGATTAATTTATCAATTTTGATCAAAAGCTCTGAACTCTGCTTGATTAATAATTCTTGATTTACCAAAACTCCTTGATATTCAAGATTTGCTAAAATATTTAATAATGGAAAATCTATCTCTTGACATACTTTCTGTGCCCAGATCTCACCAACAAATTTTTCTTTAAATTTTTTATAAAGTTGCATAGTTATATCCGCATCTTCAGCAGCATATTTTGTGGCAATTGATACTTCTACTTGATCAAAAGTTTTTTGATCTTTCCCTTTACCAGCAATCTCTTCAAAAGTTATAGTTTCATGGTTCAACCATTTTAAAGATAAACTATCTAAGTCGTGTCTCGTATTTGTAGTACTTAGGACATAAGACGCTATCATAGTATCAAATACTCTATTTTTAACTACTATGTTATAATTTTTTAAAACATTTAAATCATACTTTAAATTATGTCCAATAATTGTTTTTTCTTTTAATTCGAATATTTTGCTTAGCTCTTTAAGAATATATTCTTGTGGTAACTGCTTTTGTTTAGAATCAAGATGATTGATTGGTATGTAATAAGCTTCATATGGTTTGAATGATATTGATACTCCTACAAGCTTAGCTTCTATGGCATTAATGCTTGTAGTTTCAGTATCTAAGGCAAATTCTGTAGAATCTAACATACGCTGATAAATATCTTGAAAATCTTTTTTAGTATAAACCGTAGAATATTTTGCTTTCTGTAGTGTAGGTTTATTATTATTTCCTAGTATCTGCTTATGTAGGCTATTCATCTCCAATTTTTGCAAAATAGGTAATAATTTTTCACGATTCGGCTCAGTAAGAACTAAATCATCAAGATCTACTGGAATATTAACATCTGTCTTAATAGTAACAAGTTGTTTAGCCAGTACTAAATTCTCTAGAGATTCTTGCAATCTTTGACCGATCTTTCCAGTGATCTGATCAGCATTTTCTATCACGTTTTCTAAACAACCATATTTCTCTAACCATTTAATAGCTGTTTTAGGCCCACAACCTTGAACTCCAGGGACATTATCAACTTTATCACCAATTAGCGCTAAGTAGTCAATTATTTTTTCAGGGAGCACACCAAATTTTTTTTCCACTCTACTTTCATCTAATATCTCATCAGACATAGTATTGATAATTCTTACATCTTCATTAACTAATTGAGTAAGATCTTTATCTCCGGTAGAAATTAATACTTTAAAACCCTTTTCTTTGTAATTTACAGCTAAAGTCCCTAAAACATCCTCTGCCTCAACTCCTTCTATACTAAGTAA
>JABSQI010000006.1 GCA_013215905.1 Legionellales bacterium
CAAGTGGTTGTAGCTTGGCGTACCTAGTTGTAGCGTTTCATAACGTGTTGATATGGAAAACAACACAAAACGCAAGCGGGGGCTATTATGTCTTGGGGGTGATTATGTCTTGGATCCCAAATGTCTGGTTCAGGGCGACAAGCGACCGATAATTATCGCACATGGGATATTTTGATTAATTACCAAGCAATTACATACCTTTTGTATTTTCTAATTTTAGTGAAATCTCCTGCAGCTTTCGAAGATATTATAAACGGGATAAAACATTGATTACTTCTAGTTGGTGTACGACTAATTAACTCAGTTATAGGCGGTCCATTCCTTCTATTTCTCTTAATCCCATACCTTTCTCCACTAACATAGATATAAGGAGCATCCCATTTGCTCTGAATTTTTCTACCTTCTGGAGTTTGAATTATCAGATGTGGCTCTTCGTCCTTAGAAAAAACTAATTTGTATTCTGGGAAAGCTAGTTTTAAAATTCTTTGCATCAATAAAGGATCTGAATCTCCTTCCTCTGCGATTATTAATGTATCAGTAGGAATTTTATAATTATATTTTTTAAATATTATTATTCTGTAATATGAAATATACCAGACTGCCACGATAATTAGTACTAAAGCTATAGCGAATACTATTTTTGTTTTTCTAAGTTTTAACATAATATATAACCTTTAATCTACCAAATATGTATATCCATCTACAGAATTTACAAAGAATTGTTTATATAATTCTTGCTTTTTATTATCAGATATAATGCTTTCAATCTGAGTATAAATTTCGTTCAATAACTCTGACTTGTCGTATCGAACCTCGGTTAATACATCTGCAATAGTATCACCTTTAGCTCCAGGTTGAATACAAATTTTGCCATCTAAATTAACAACTACTATTTCATTAGTTTTGCCAAATAGATTATGGTTATCTCCTAGTATATCCTGATAAGCACCAACAAGAAAAATACCTAATATTGAATTTTTTCCAACATTACTCGGCAAAGCTACACTTCTTTCAACACTTTGTCCATTAATATAATAATTAAATGTCCCATCAGAATCACAAGTGATATCTGCCAAAATAAATTTTGCCTTTGGCGTCTCATTCAATCCTTGTATTGGAATAATAGGAAATATTTGATCAATGGCCCAAACATCTGGGATAGATCTAAATATTGAGAAATTGCCATATAACTTATTTGATAAACTGTTAACTAAAACATCATATATACCTCTATGTGCCTGTAAGCTAGGATCAAGCTTTGACAATATTTCTGTAGTAATATTTAATACCAATGAGTCAGCAAATGATTTTTCTTGTAAACTTAATATCCCCATATTAAATAAATGATTTACTTCTTCTTGCCAATAAATAGTATCGTGATATGCTTCAACCAATGATTTTTTAGAAATATCACGCAATATCTCTTCTAACTCTAATATTGAAATATGCTTATTCTCTATTTTATAACTAATATCTGTCTTGGGGATATATTCCTCGGTATCGATAACTTCACATAGCAGTACTGAATGATGGGCTGTCATTGAACGGCCAGCTTCTGTTACAATATCAGGCATAGTTATCTCATGCTGAAGACAACATTCTTTTAATGTATGAACAATATGATAAGCATATTCATATAATCCATAGTTTTTCGAGTTTAAACTTCTGGATTTTGTTCCTTCATAATCAACTGCCAAGCCACCACCAACATTAATTAAATTAAGATTAACATTTAGCTTCTTAAGACTAACATATATTCGCCCGCCTTCTTGAAGTCCCTGATAAATATTACGAATATTGGACAATTGGGTTCCCATATGAAAGTGCAACATTTGTAAACTGTTTAGCAGTTCAAATTCTTTTAGCAGATTTATAGCATCAAGTATTTGGGAGGAAGAAAGACCGAATTTTGCTCTTTCACCACTATAGTTTTGTCCTTTAGCACAATCTATCGTCGATAATCTCGCTCTGATCCCAAGATTTGGGATTATTTTCATTTCTTTATATAGCTTTAAAACAAGACTAAGCTCAGAAAGTTTTTCTATAACTATAAAAATCTTGTGCCCCAACGCAGTGCCTATTAATGCCATTTTGATATATTCTTCATCTTTATATCCATTGCAAATTAAAATCGCCTTTCCTGGCCTAGCAATACTTAAGATAGCTAGAAATTCTGCTTTACTACCAGATTCCAAGCCTATATTTCCATTAGAATTAAATAATGTTTTCACAACGTTTTTTTTCTGATTGACTTTAATTGGATAGACTGGAATATAGCTTCCTTCATAATTAGTATTCTGAATAGCTTTATCAAAGGATGATATTAATTGATTTACTCTATTTCTTAAGATATCCGGAAATTGTACAAGACATGGCAATTGTATTTTTAATTTTTTTGCCATAGAAACTATATCTACCAAAGATAAGCTTTTGTCTTCAGTGATATTAACCAATAAATCACCATTTGAATCAATATCAAAAAAACCATCGCCCCATTCATCAATATTGAAGTGCTTTTTTATATCTTGTACAATTGCCATTTTATTTCATTCAATTAATTTATTAACCAATTGTATGAGGAATCCAATGAACATTGCAACAAAAGATTGGTTTACTGAAGAGTGTGTTGAAGCAGGAAGCGCCTTCTCAGTGAAAGTATCAAAAAAATTACACTCCGAAACAACAGATTTTCAAACAATTGATATTTATGAAACCGAAAAATTTGGCAATATGATGGTTATAGATGGCTTTATTATGCTAACTTCTAGAGATAACTTTATATATCATGAAATGATGGCACACAGTTGTTTATTTTCGCACCATGATCCAAAAAATATTTTAATAGTAGGTGGAGGGGATTGTGGAACTTTACAACAAGTTTTAAAGCACCCAATTAACTCTGTAACTCAGGTTGAAATCGATATTAGAGTAACTGAACTGTCAAAAAAATATTTCCCAGAATTATGTAATAATAATACTGATAGCAGGGCAAATTTAATATTTGAAGATGCTATTAGTTGGATAAAAAATGCTAGTCCATCTTCCATAGATGCAATAATTATAGATTCCACAGACCCTATAGGTCCTGGAGAAGGATTATTTACAGAAGATTTTTATAAAAATTGTCACAATGCTCTTACTAGTAAAGGAGTAATCATTCATCAAAGCGAGTCACCATTTTTTCAAAAAGAATTGCTATCAAGTATTAGGAAAAAAATGAAGAATAGTAATTTTAAGAATGTAGAAACTATTTTTTTCCCAATGCCAACATACCCTTCTGGATGGTGGAGTGCAACTCTTGCTAGTAACAATACTCTATCAGAGCCAAGGGTAATTCCCAAAGATATGTTAGAAACTTTAAAATATTATTCTCAAGATATTCATAAAAATTCTCTAGGACTTCCTCAATTTTTATCGTCTATATGATCACTGGTTTTATGCTGAAAAATATAATTTCTTTGTATCAAAAGGTGATTGTAAGTTTTTAAGGTATTTAATAAAACACAATCTGCTACCGATATTTTTAGCAATGAATATACTAAAATAAAATTATCTCTCTATATTAAAAAATCACTCTATCTTTAGAGTATGCTTATTATCTCTATCACTCATAGTCAATGAAAATTTCTTTTTCCCTCTTAATAGAATATGTTCTCTATGTAAATATGGAACAATGTTATGTTTTATGATATCTGAAGTTACACTTTGTGTTTTTACCGCCATGCCCAAATCAAATTCTCTACAGTAACCTGTTACAATCACACATAATGTTTCTGCAGCTTTAACATCTAGACTATTTTGTGAATCAACATTAATCATTTCTTCAATCCCACCTGTATTTAGATTATGCGAACCTATGTTTATCTCAGTCATTATTTGCCGTATTGTTTTAGTACTATTTTCAGTTTTCATTATTATCCTATCTATAATCACACTATCTATAACAGCATGTTCACGAAAAAACTTTGACATTTCTTGTGTACTTCCATGTTGCATAGCCTGTTCGATAATTTTATATATATCAAAAACCTCAGAAGGATTCGTTTCATCCTCCAAAGCATATCCCATGCCAGATCCAAAAAAAACATTCATTTGATTTTCGAATTTTTGCCGTAAATCTTTAGAAGGATTACCGATATATTCGAATTTTATATATACAGCTCGAATAAAGGCACTGAATTTAGTATCGTTACTTATTTGCATACTCCATGCATAATTTCCTAGCAAAACTAAAATAATTAATACCAGTCTTTTCATATTACTCATCCTAAAAATTAACAGTCTACAACACCCATTATACTAAGTCAGTAACATAATAATTTATATTATTTTTTGTGTCTATCCATCTATCAAATTTATTTTTGCAAGTATTATGTAAGCTATCACCTATAAACTGCTTGTCCTACTACCTTCGTTTAGTAATTTTATTCCAGAAAAAATACGTAAATTAAATGATTGTAACACCAATTCATTTATTCTAGACTCAGCTTATGCAAATTCGGCTTTTACTTTAATTAAATTATAAATATTAGTCTTTTATATACTGCTACTAAATTATCTCGGAATGCCAGATAGCTAATTTTTCATAAGTCAAATCCCGCATGATATATGGAATTCCTCCAATACCAATACCTGATTCATTCTGCCCACCAAAAGGCATCCAATCAACTCTAAACGCTGTTTGCTCATTTACTAATACTGTATTAGATTTTAAATAGTGAATGCCTTTCCAAGCAGTATCCAGATTTTTAGTAAATATTGCAGCTTGAAATTGATATGGTAAATTATTAGCAATTGAAATAGCATTATCTATCTCTTGATAACTATATAAACATACAACTGGCCCAAATATTTCTCTCTGTGATACAAATGAATCTATCGATGGATTTAAAATAAGTGTCGGCTCAAAACAAGTATCTTTGATAATACTTCCCCCTACTAATATTTTCCCTCCATTATATTCTGCTTCTTGTACATTTTCGTAAATACGTTTTAATGCAGTGTTCGAAATAATTGGCCCTATGGTTGTTGTTTCTAATAATGGATCGCCTACGATTAAATTATCAATCTCTTCTAGCATAAGCTTAGTAAATTTTTTAATTATTTTTTGATGGACAAAAATTCTCTGCACAGAAACACAAACTTGGCCAGCATGATAATAACCTCCTCTGACAATACCAGGAATTGCGCTATTCAGATCGGCATCAGGCTCAACTATTACTGGAGCAACTCCACCATGTTCTAAAGTACATTTTGTGCCTGGGGCTAATTTACTTCTTAGATACCATCCAACTTTTGGTGAACCAATAAAAGAAAAATAACTTATCCTATGATCTGAAACGAGCTTCTCTGCTGTTATGTTATTACAGATAATCACTTGGCACCACTTTTTTGGTAAACCTGCTTCATATAATATATTAACTAAGTTTATACAGGATAATGGAGTTAGACTCGATGGTTTAATAATTACTGGACATCCTACTGCAACTGCAGTAATCACTTGGTGAATTATCAAATTTACTGGATGATTAAAAGCACTTATGGCATATACAACTCCAATAGGTTCATTATAAGTAAAAGCTCTTTTATGCAAGGAAGACTCATTTAATCGCATTGGGATCTCTTGACCAGTTAAATGTCTTATATATTCTTTTGCAATTTGAATACTATCTAGAGCACGAGCAACTTCGATTCTAGAATCAACCAAGGGCTTACCACCTTCCTCAGAAGCAAGTAAAGCCAGTTCTATTTTTCTAAGCTGAACAAGCTTGAAAAAATTTTCTAGAATTGACATTCTTATATTTGGAGGTAACCAGTTCTCCCTATCTTGAAAAGCATCATAGGCTGTTTGGATAATACTCTCAACTGAGTTACTATCAGTAAGAGATATATTTCGAATTAAATGATTATCATATGGTGAATTGATACTTAACATAATTATATTTTTAGTTCTTCCAAAACATGGGAGTAAACAGAATCAATAATGTAAATATTTCTAATCTTCCAGCTATCATTGCAAGCATCATAAAATACTTACTAAACTCAGAGAGGTTATGATAATTAAGGGAAACATCTCCAATTCCAGCTCCTGCATTTGCCATTGATGCAACTGCTGCGCCAAAAGCAGTTACCAAATTAATACCTTGTGACATTAATACTATTAATAATATAGTAAAAAAACCAATAAATGCTGCAACATACCCCCAAATAGCTTGAACAACATAGTAAGGCAAAACATTTTCGCCAATTTTTATCCTAACAACTGCATTGGGATGTAACAATCTGTGCAATTCTCTTTGCACCTGTTTCCGTAATAACATTAACCTTATTGTTTTCAATCCTCCACAAGTAGAGCCAGAACACCCACCGACAATAGCTCCTAACATAATAACTATTGGAATAAATACTGGCCAATTAGCAAATGGTTCAGAGACTAATCCTGTTGTAGTTGCTAAAGAAATTACTGCAAACATCTTTTTTATAAAAGGTACACTATCCACACTATATTTTTCAATAGCCCATGTAACTATTAGAATAAAAACTAATAGCCACAATATATATTGTTGAAATTCATGATCTTGCCAATAGCACTTAAATGATTTTTGAGTAATAGCTAAAAAATGTAATCCATAATTTGTTGCACTTAATATCATAAAAATTATAGCTATGTATTCAATCCATGGATTATTATAATAGCCAAAGCTATTTGTATGCATAGAAAATCCCCCCGTAGCAACTGTAGAAAAACCTTCTCCAATTGCATCTAATAGACTCATTCCTGCAAATTTATATAAAATAATACAAATAACATTCATTCCTAAATATATAAACCAAAAAGATTTAGCAGTCTCAGTAATTCTAGGGGTTAGTTTATTCTCTTTAATTGGCCCAGGCATTTCTGCTCTATACAGCTGCATTCCACCAACACCTAATATTGGTAATATAGCAACAGCTAAAACTATTATCCCCATACCTCCAAGGAAATGCAGCTGCTGACGATAAAATTTAATAGGCGCAGATAAAGCATCTACATTTTCTAGAATACTAGCGCCTGTAGTTGTCAATCCAGATACAGCTTCAAATAAACCATCAACTAATGGTAGGTTACCTCCATCTCCTAAGCAAAAAGGAATGGCTGCAAAACTACATGAAACTACCCAAAATAAAACAACTATCACAAATCCTTCATGGACTTTGATTTCAGTATATTTATTCCTGAAAATCATCCACAAGAATAATCCAACACTAAAAGTTAATCCAAAAGAATAATAAAACGGCCTTGATTCCTCAGCTAAAAATATCATCCCAACTAATAATGGTGATAACATACTAAAACTAAAAACTATTAAAAACAATCCTAATAACCGCAGTATTGTAGGAAAACACATTTTATGAACCTATATAATTTATCTTTACTTGAAAAATTTTTTCAATTTGACTAATACAATTTTTATCCATAACAAATATTATTAAATGATCATCTGCTTGTATTATGAAATCTGGTTCAGCAATAATACTAGTGTCATCTCTGGCAATAGCTCCAATTATGACCCCATCTGGTAAACTAAGCTCTGCGATACTTTTTCCTATGACATCAGAAGTTTCTTTATCTCCATGAGCAATTACCTCAATCGCTTCAGCATTACCTCTTCTTAAAGAATAAACTTTATCAACATCAACATGTCTAATATGACTGAGAATACTTCCTATAGTGATTTCTGAAGGAGCAATTAAAATATCAATGTTTTTATCTAACAAATTAACATAAGACTTTCTATTTATTAAGGTCATAGTTAAGCGAGCCCCTAATTTTTTTGCCTGAATTGAAGAAATAATATTCGCTTCATCGTCATTAGTAACGGCACAAAATACATCCATATTTTCAATGTTCTCAGCCTCTAATAAATCACCATCTTGAACTTCCCCAAGCAATACCAACGTTTGATTAAGTTCTATAGATAAATTTGATGCAATTGGTATATTCTTTTCTATTAATTTAACCTGATAATCTTTCTCAATCCTTCTAGCCAAGCCTGCTCCAATATTCCCTCCTCCTGCAATCATAATTCTCTTATTAGGTAGTTGTAGTCTACCAAATGAATTTACAATTTCTCTTACGTGATTAGGAACAGTTATAAAAAATATTTCATCTCCATCTTCAACAGTTGTCTGCCCTCGTACGGGAATAGACCTTTTATCTCGGTATATAGCTAAAATTTTAAATCTAATATCCTTTAATGCTAAATAGATATTATCTATTAATCTCCCTGTTAATGGCCCACCTTTCTCTACTCTAATACCTATTAGTAATAACTTCCCTACAGAAAACTCTAAAACTTGAAAAGCTCCAGGATAACGAATAAGCCTTTCAATATGTTTAGTAACTAACTGCTCTGGACTTATACACACGTCAACAGGTAAAGAATTATTCTCGAAAATTGACTTACAATCCAGATAAGATTTTGATCTAACTCTGGCAATTTTTTTTGGAGTTTCGAATACACTATAAGCAATCTGACAAGCTATCATATTTGTTTCATCAGATGCAGTAACAGCTATTAATAGATCAGCATCATCTAGTTTAGCTTTAGCTAATACATCAGGATGGGAGGCAAATCCGTGGACTGTTCGAATATCATGTTTTTCCTGAATTTTTCTTAACAGAACAATATCTTTATCTACTAACGTGATATCATGATCTTCTTTAGAAAGCTCCTCAACCAAGGTGCCACCAACCCTGCCAGCTCCTAATACAACTATCTTCATAATCCTTTAGTAAAATTCTATATGTAATTTATACATAAAAATTTACTACTCCTTTTAATAAATTTCTTTCCATAATATTCATGTTAGATATTCTCTACTTAATACTCCTTCAAAAACCGTACTAGCTCCACCTATCATTAGTACTCCTTTATCCACACCTTCCCAGTTAATTTCCAAATCACCTCCTGGTAAAGCAACTGTCACTTTAGATTCTAGTTTCTGATTCATTCGTCCAACTACTACAGCTGCACAAGCCCCGCTGCCACATGCAAGTGTTTCCCCGACACCTCTTTCGAATACTCTTAATTTAATTTGTGTAGGAGAAATAATTTGCATAAAACCTACATTAATACCATCAGGGAATAAATCATTTTTACTAAATAATCTACCAACACCATCAACATCCATTATTTCAACATTGTCTACACAAATAACCGCATGTGGGTTACCAAGTGCGCATATTCCAAAAACATAATCTGATATTTTTTCATTTAGCAAGGGAGCTTTTTTATTACTATTGTATGGAATTAAAGATGGCTCAAAAATTGGCATCCCCATATCAACAGATATTTTATCAAGATCAATACTAACTTTATAACTAAACTTCCCTGTCTTCAAAATAAGCTCACTACCAACAGTTAATGAATTATCTATTAAATATTTGGCAAGACAGCGGGCTCCATTTCCACACTGATAAACTTCCCCCCCATCTGCATTATAGATCCTGTAATAAAAAACACTATTCTCATAATCGGCAACTTCTAAAATAATAAGCTGATCAAAGCCTATACCTAAATTTCTATGAGAAAGTTTTCTAACGATATCCTGGGTATAATTCAAAACCTTATTTGTGTTATTAATAACAACAAAATCATTACCTAGACCATGCATTTTTACAAAATTTATATTCATTAAGCAAAAGTATATATTATTGAAAATTTTGTTATTATATCAAGGCTTTTCCTATTAGTACTCTTCTTTGGAATATTAGTATTATAGTCAAATAAAACTGAGATATCTAAAGCTAATCTTTTTGAAATTTGCGCTTCTAATGCATTATTAAATTGTATATTTGTATTATCATGTCCAATATAAGACACTATATCCTGACTAAACAGTACAACTTCGGTGATTTGATAACATAATTCACTACCTATTTTACCAACAATTTGATTTTGATAATCTTTAGTGCCATTAATTCTACTATGAGAAGCGCCTGGTCCTGCATACACACTCCAGTCAATTACCGAATTTTTGTATAATTTACGACCATAACCTATGGCTTCTCGATATACTCTATCATATGTACCAAATTTGTTAAAAATGCCCTCAAAACTAGCAAATAAATAACTATGTGTTGTTAGTTTATATTTATTATTTAGATCAAATTTAAATCTAGAGGCAGTAGTCTCTTTATCTTCCTGACTAAAATAGTAGGATAAATTCAAATTATTATCCCAATCTATATTTACATGTTTTAGTGTTAATTTAGTTGAAATATTTCTATTTTCCGTATTACCATAATTCAAAGCTCCGCCAAGTTGGAACTTTCCTTGGAAGCCATCTGCTTCATCTTTTGCCCAAACAACAACACTCATTTGTAACAATATTAATAATACCGCAACTCTATTTAGGTTCACTTCAATCAACTCCTTTATTTACCATTTGTACCATTTTCTCGTTGAGCTTTTTTTTATCAACATCCTGTTTGGCAGACTTTTCTTCTTCTGGCAAATACAGATCCCCTTTTACCCCACAAGATAGTAAAAACATAGCTGCAAATGCTATAATCAAGCTTCTTGAAAATAATCGCTTATTTATTATTAACATGTTAAATTCTCTATCCTTTACAGAAATTAAACCAACTACAGAGCCTAGCTCAGTCATAATATTCTTGCATGGTCTTGGCGCACTGGCACAAGATCTAATGAGTATTGTACCTAATTTAAGTTTACCTAGCAGCACTTATTTCGTTTTCCCACAAGCCCCTCAACGTCCAATAACGATTAACGGAAATATAGTTATGCCTGGTTGGTACGATATTAGTGAAGTTAAGCTTAACAGCAAAGAAGATGAACAGGGGATTCTAGAGTCAAATAACCTAATACAAAATTTAATAGAAAAAATGGAAAACTATGTTTCTGTTAACAAAATATATATTCTTGGCTTTTCTCAAGGAGGGGCAATGGCTATCTATTCAGGTATTACATATCCAAAAAAAATTGGTGGGATAGCATGTCTGTCTGGTTATGCACCATTAAATAAAAATTTAACTGAGTTAGATCACAATGATAACAGCACTAACATTTTTATGGCTCATGGTATATTTGATACAGTTGTGCCAATGGAGTATGGAAAAAAGAGCTATCAATTACTAGAAAAATTAGGTCATAATTTGGTTTGGCATAAATATCCAATGGAACATTGTGTTTGTCCACAACAAATGTCCGACCTTGGTAATTGGCTGAAGAAACAATTTATAAAATAGTAAAACATAGAGCAAATGAAAAAGAGCAAGTTATCTCAACTTGCTCTTTATATAAATTACCATTGCAAACTCAAAATATTAATTAAACTGTGGATATATTTTGAATGCTGCCCAAGAATTAGTAGTATTTAATAATTTTCTTGCTTGTTGTCTAGGTAACTCATGGGTTAATAATATATTACGCACATTAGCAGCTTCAAGATTTGTAATATACTTATCCCACGTTATATTTTTGCAACTATTTTTACCTAGAAGTATTGTCAAAGCATAGTCAATATTAATATTTCCTGAGGTTACTAAATTCCTTAGAACAACATAATTTTCTATTACTTTCGTATCAAAAATTGAATCAATATAAGTTTTACCAAGTTCTCCTTGCAGTAATTGATTAAAAGTATTATATACTCTCAGCCGAAGATCACCATTATTCACATGAGTTTTAACTTTAGTATCTTCGTCTGATGTCGATATATCAATATTATCATCTTTCAATCCCGATATATAAAGATCACTTTCTATTTTTTTCCCTCCACCATCTACTACAACTATTACAGCATTTGTAACTGCTGCACTTATTGCCAATGCCATTGCGAATATAGCATTTATAAATTTTATCATGATTTCTCTCCAAATTAATTAATATTTTTAAACATCTTTAATCTAAATTACCCGCATTTTTCACTATGTGATGACCTTTTACAACCTGTACTTTGAACCCAGAACCATGGTCTATAATTCAATCTCTTATTATGTCACCACTATTTAAGATAACATTTATCTAAAAACTACTGAGTCTTTTGTAAACGTAAAATCAAAATAGCCATCAGTTGGTAAAGTCCCCAATATAGGATCTTGACAATAAGTAGTTTGTATTAATGTAGGTAGAAATTCTGTGAAAATTGATTTTTCTTTGTCTACAACACTTACCTCGAAGACAACTCTACGAACCTTAAATTTCACTAACTTATAACCGCCTAATATAATTTCCTTACGATTATTTTCTGGCATTGCATCTAAAGAATACTTAAGAAGCCCTACTGACTCACCTTTAGTAAAAGGAGCAGAAAAGCTAGCTTCTATTGTCTCTGTAGAAATTTTTTCTTTAGATTCTTTTTTAGAGATTATTTTTTCTCTTACAAATACAGCAGAATATTCTATATCAGAATTATACCCAGAGGTATTTCTTAGCACAACTTCAGCAAAAGCAGAATTGCTGCAGAGCAAAAACACCATAGTAGCAATAAAAAAATTTATAGTTTTCATAAAAAACCCCAAAGCTAGTTAGAAGAAAAGTATAACTTAGTTTTACATAATTGCAAATATATTTGCCATTTGATTTAATATAAAACAATATATTCAACGAATCTTGTTCTATCTGAACTCGTTTAGTAAATGCTCTTTATAACATAAAAGAGAAAAAACAATTCGATGTCATTTGAAGTCTGGAGGTGCTAAAGAAATATCCCTATCAATTACAGCTTCTTCAGAAAAAGAATTCAATACAATTGGAAAATAATTTATTTAAATTAGCAGGAATACGTGTAACCTTCTAAAAATTATCATTAAACATTTATATCTTCGTGCTGAAGTTTACTCAGCACGAAGAAAATTAATTTTATCTTTATAAAATTTGGCAAGTTAGCCCGTGATGACTCGGATCTAATTTAGTGTTTTTGTAATTTAAAGTATCTTTAATTTCTGCTATAGATATTGCCTTACCAGAGGATTCACTACTGATAGCCTGTATTACTAAACCAGCCCCATTATCATCTATTAAAAATTTTCCTATCTCATCATTCTTAACAAAAACTGAAAAATCTTTCATTTTAATATTTCTTGCATCTGTTACTTGTGAAATCTCATCTATTCTACCCTCACCAATTAACCGCAGAGCTTGGTATATCACACCTACTCTATTTTTACTTTTCTCATCCTCTAGTACGGATAATTTATTGGCGCTATCTATACCACTTGTATACATAGAAGATATTACGGATATTTCTTGTGGAATCTTGTTAGGCATTTTTGATGTTCTCCACCAATTACTTAAGATTTTTTCATTATCAACATTAGCTTTGGCATCATATAGCTTAGAATATTCCACATCACTAATATTTACATCCCATCCAGCTAATCTACTTTTTAAAAGTTTTAAAACCCCTGAATCATTAGGACCAATAACTACTTGTTCATAAAGCTTATTAAGAGTTTTATCTCCGGAAATATCAGATTCCTCTGCTTCAAGACTTACAGTTACTTGATTAGAACTATTATTCCTGATTAATACTGATTGATTACTATGAGCAATCTGTAAAAAAAATAATGTAGCTAAAATTAAAAAATATTTTTGTTTCATTTTTTCTCCAAGGATAATTAAACATGTCTCATAATACCCCAAACTGATCAAATAAAGAATTTAAAGCTAATAAATTAGAAAATTTGCAATTTATTTGAGCATTGATGATTAAAATTATTTATATCTAATTATTTTTACTATTGAAAAATTTCGCTGTGAATTTTAGATGGTTTGTTTATTGGTGATTTAGGGAACAAATTTATAAACAGACAATACTAAGCACAATAACCACGTACAAATCAAACTAAATTTTCAGAAAATATAAAACCTAATTCCCAAGGCTCTTTGATAAATCAGATAATATTGAAATTAATAAAGTTCTTTAGAAGATAGACTATGAAATAACAATAATTTTACAATACAAAATACATCTACCTTGAATCAGATATTTATTTTCTTATGAAACATTTACTGTGATTCTAGTGTAAAAACCTTTCTTATTACTCCAAGAATTTTATTTATCATAGAGTTTGTTAGGATATTTCCATGGTTGGATTCTGGCTCGATAAATAACTCAGCATTTTTGGCAACTTCAAATAGTATTTCACTCATTCCAACGGGGATCACATCATCTTTAGTCCCATGCAAAATTATTATTTTTTGACTAAGCTTAGTGATTTTATTAATAGAATTATACCTATCTTTTAACAACAAATCCGTAGGAAAAATAGGATATTTAAGACTAGCCAATTCAACCATACTAGTATATGGAGACTGTAAAATAAGCAAACTGGTAGGATATTCTAACGCCATTTGGACAGCGACCCCTGTACCAATAGATTCCCCAAAAATTATTAATTGAGATAACTTTATATCCTTTATCAGAAATTCTATTGCTGCTCTAGCATCTCGATAAAATCCTTTTTCTGATGGGCTTCCTGAGTTCCCTGCGTATCCTCTATAACTTAAGAGCAATAAACCCAAGCCATTTTTTACAAATGGTAATAATGTTTCTGCCCTATCGCTAATATTCCCTGCATTTCCATGAAAATAAACAATTGTTGGATAATTCTTAGACGACTTAGCGTACCAGCCTAACAAATCCAAATTATCACTTGTGTGTAAACTTACTGCAGAAAAATATTTTTTAAAATCATTTTTGATAACAACCTTAGAGCTATCAGGTCTATACATTATGCTTCTTTGAAAAATGTATAAAACTAGCACACAAGATAAATAGCCAATAATCAAATAAAATATTACTTTGGTCAAAATAAATACCTTAATGTTTGACAACCTATACCTAGCTCTCAAGAACAACGGTAATAATAGTCTTAATATAGATTTTACAAATTATAGTATCTATTCTCAAATCCATTATAATAATCCTATATTTAGAACTAGATATAATAAAATACTTCACTTTATGATTATTTTTTGCCACAATGCTGGTATTTATAAATAACATTTTACTTATGATTAGTGAGTTAGAGCTATCTAATGCTGTCAGAATATTATCTGTTGACGCTATAACTAGAGCAAATTCTGGCCATCCAGGAATGCCATGTGGCATGGCTGATATTGCGACTGTTCTGTGGCGTAAATTTATCAATCACAATCCAAAAAACCCACAATTTTTTAATAGAGATCGATTTATTTTGTCAAACGGACATGGCTCAATGCTTCTGTACTCTATATTACATTTAACAGGTTACAATTTATCTCTAGAAGAAATTAAAAATTTTCGGCAATTAGGTTCTATGACACCGGGGCACCCTGAATACAAAGTTACTCCAGGAGTAGAAACAACCACGGGACCATTGGGTCAAGGATTGAGCAATGCTGTCGGCATGAGCATTGCTGAAAAACATCTAGCAAGCATTTTTAACAAACCAGATATCGATATAGTTAATCATTATACTTATGCCTTTGTCGGAGACGGCTGTCTAATGGAAGGAATATCGCATGAAGTAGCATCATTAGCAGGAACATTAAAGCTCAATAAGTTAATAGTATTCTATGACGACAATAATATTTCTATCGATGGGAATATATCTGGTTGGTTCACAGAAGATATTCCTAAAAGATTTGAAGCCTACGGCTGGCACGTAATTCCCAAAGTAGATGGACATAATCACGAAGCAATTTACAAAGCAATAGAGTCAGCAAAGAAAATTCAAGATAAACCCATATTAATTTGTTGCCAAACTATTATAGGGTTTGGCTCCCCAAATTATGCTGGATCAGCCAAATCACACGGCGCTCCATTTAATAAAGAAGAAGTTGACAAAATAAGAGAAAAACTTGGTTGGAAAAATGAACCCTTTCAGATTCCAAAGGAAATAACTAATAAATGGGATCATACAAATCCTGGAAAACAAATAGAAGATGCCTGGCTGAAAAAATTTGATGAATATAAGAATAAATATCCTGAATTAGCTAAAGAATTCCAACGTCGCATGAACAATCAATTACCAAAGCAATGGCATGATTTTAAAGATAAAATGTTGGCAGAGATTAATACCGAACAAAAAAACATAGCAACTAGAAAATCATCTAATTTATGCATTGAATACCTAAACAAGTTTCTTCCAGAATTGATGGGGGGAAGCGCTGATCTAACCTGCTCGAATTTAACATCCTGGAAAGAAGCTATTCCATTTACTGCTAGTTCACCTCATGGCAGATATCTCAACTATGGAGTTCGTGAATTTGGTATGAGTGGGATTATGAACGGCCTAGCTTTGCATGGTGGCATTATTCCTTATGCAGGGACATTTCTTGTTTTTTCTGACTATGCAAGAAATGCAATACGTTTAGCAGCACTTATGGAAATAAAAGTAATCTTTGTCTTAACTCATGACTCTATAGGTCTTGGTGAAGATGGCCCAACCCACCAGCCAGTAGAACATATTGCAAGCTTAAGGCTAATTCCTAATCTAAAAGTATGGAGACCATGTGATTCTGTTGAATCTACTATCGCATGGCAACAAGCAATTGAAAATCCTTCTCCGAGCGCTTTACTATTCTCCAGACAAACACTAAAGTGCCACACTAGAACAAAACAACAACTTAAAGATATCGAAAAAGGAGGTTATATTCTTCGAGATAGTGATGATTTTAAAGTCATTGTAATAGCTACTGGCTCAGAGGTTGAAATTGCTACATCGGTATATGAAGAGTTATTAGGGGAGCTAAATATTAGAGTGGTATCAATGCCTTGTGTAGAAGTATTTAAAGAGCAAGATAAAGAGTACCAAAACAAAATATTACCACCTTCTATTAAAAACAGAGTGGTGATAGAAGCAGGTTCAAGCAATAATTGGCACGAGTTTGTTGATTCAACAGGAAAAATTATTAGTCTGAATGAATTTGGCAAGTCAGCAAATTATAAAAGCGTCTATAATTATTATAATATTAATTCATTTTATTTAAAAGAAAATATTCTTAGTTTTGAAAACTAATTATTACCAAGAGGAGAAGAATATGATCCGTATAGCAATTAACGGTTACGGTAGAATAGGTAGAAGTATATTACGTGCTGTATATGAGAATAAATACCGCGACAAAATTCAAATTGCTGGAATCAACAATATAACATGTATAGAAACAAGCACACATTTAACAAAATATGATTCTACCCACGGTGTATTTGACGCTAACGTATCTTGCGATGATAAACATATAATAATAAATGAAGATCAAATTTTTGCTCATCAAGAAAGAGATCCTAATAAATTACCATGGTCTGAGGAAAACATTGACGTAGTATTTGAGTGCTCAGGCAAATTTAATGATGGTCAAAAGGCGAATGCTCATATTAACGCAGGAGCAAAAAAAGTATTGATTTCAGCCCCAGCTAAAAATGTTGATAAAACAATTGTATATGGTGTTAATCACCAAGATATTACTAACAAAGATGTTATAATTTCTAATGCTTCATGTACCACAAATTGTCTTGCTCCAATTGCTAAAATTTTAGATGAAGAGATCGGTATAGTTTCAGGTCTGATGACAACAATTCATGCAATGACTAATGATCAAATTTTGCTAGATGCCAGACATAAGGATTTAAGAAGAGCACGAGCAGCTACCCAATCCATGATCCCAACAAAAACAGGTGCAGCAGCATCTATAGGTCTTGTGCTACCTAATTTAAAAGGAAAATTAGATGGTTTAGCTGTTAGAGTACCGACAACAAATGTTTCATTAGTTGATTTAACTTTCCAAAGCTCTAAATCTACTTCAGCTGATGAAATTAACGAATTAATTATCTCCGCATCAAAAAATAGTTATAAAGGGGTTATTGGTATTAACGATAAACCATTGGTTTCTATTGATTTTAACCATACTACTCCCTCTGCAGTATTTGATACAACACAGACAAAAGTTACCGGCGATATAGTAAAAATTTTAGCATGGTATGATAACGAGTGGGCCTTTTCAAATAGAATGCTAGATGTAGCATTAGAAATGTTTCGGGAAAAATGATATGAATTTTTCTAGTATTGATCAATATAACTTAACTAATAAAAAAGTAATAGTTAGAGAAGATTTCAATGTTCCTATTGTTAACGGAGATATTACTGATTTAACGAGAATTGAAGTGGCATTACCTACGATAAAATCCTTGATCAGTAAAAAAGCAAAGATTGGTATAATATCTCACTTAGGTCGCCCGAAAAATAATACCTTTGAACAAGAGCTATCACTTGCGCCAGTATGTAACGTCCTTGCTAAATTACTTGAACATCCTGTGAAATTAATATCAAATGATTTTAGTGAGCCTTTATCTAGTGAATATATTTCCATATTTGAAAATATTCGTTTTTTAGAAGGTGAAACTACTAATGACGAACAATTAGCAAAAAAAATGGCTTCCTTTTGCGACTTTTTTGTTATGGATGCTTTTGGCTGTTCACATAGAGCCCATGCATCCACTAATGGCATAGCAAAATTTTCTCCTATCTCAGTGGCTGGACCATTACTAATAAAAGAAATCAGCTCAATTAAAAACGCTATTTCGTCACCTAAAAAACCTGTATTAGCAATAGTTGGTGGAGCAAAAATATCCTCAAAATTACCACTATTAACAGAACTTATAAAATATGTAGATAAACTAATTATCGGCGGTGGAATGGCTAATACTTGTCTAAAAGCTCAAGAACTAGAAATAGGTAAATCTTTATATGAATCAACTATAGTCGCTACGGCCAAAACATTATTAGATACTAATAAAGAAAAAATTATTCTTCCAGTAGATGCTGTAGTTGCTAAAAATTTACATGAACCTGATAATACTAGAATTACTTCTTTTGATCAGATGCAACCAGATGATATTATCGGTGACATTGGACCTAATACAATTGAACTTTATAGAGAAACTATCCTAGAAGCTAAAACTATTATATGGAATGGCCCGGTTGGAATTTTTGAAATTGACACATTTCAAAATGGTACAAAAAATCTTGCGATAGATATAGCTAATTCTAAATCTTATTCCATTGCTGGTGGTGGAGATACTATCTCTTCAATAAATAAATTTGATGTTACTCAAAAAATATCCTATATAAGTACTGGAGGCGGTGCATTTTTATGTCTTCTGCAAAACAAGGAATTACCTGGAGTAACATATCTTGCAAAATCAGATCAATCCCCTACGTAGAACAAAAATAATTGCTACGCTTGGTCCAGCCACACAAGAAAATTTGTCCCTTGTTTCTCTTTTAGATACAGGAGTTGATTTAGTTAGATTAAATTTCTCACATGGAAACCACCAACAACATGTTGAGAATATTAAAAGAATAAGACAATGGTCTAAGACTAATAATAGAGAGATTGGGATCATTGCAGATATTCAGGGTTCAAAAATCCGTCTAGGTGAAGTATCAAACTCCGAGATCGAGATTCATAAAGATGAATTAATTTTAATTGACCCAAAATTTTCTGATCCAGGAAATAATAAAATAATTGGGGTTAACTACAAAGACATAGCATCAGAATTAGAAATTAAGGATATACTATTAATAGATGATGGTCTCATAAAATTTGAAGTTGTCGATATTATTCAAGATAGAATTACCTGTAAAATATTAAATGATGGAATATTAAAAAGTAATAAAGGTATTAATAGAGAAGGCGGAGGATTATCAGGTATTAGTTTTACCAGTAAGGATCAACAGGATTTAGATTTTGCCTTATCTCACAGAGTAGATTTCATCGCTTTATCATTTGTACGAGATCAAAATGATATTTTAAAAGTAAGACAGTTAATTAAAGCAGCCAATATAAATATTCATATTATTGCAAAAATTGAAAATAAACAATCATTACAAAATTTAACTGAAATTATTAATAGTGCAGATGGGATTATGGTAGCTAGAGGAGATTTGGGATTAGAAATTGGTATTGAAAATGTTCCATTTTTTCAAAAACATCTTATTTCAAAAACTAGAGAACTTAATAAACCTGTTATTACGGCAACACAGATCCTTGAATCTATGACAACAAAAACGATGCCAACAAGAGCTGAGGTATCAGATATTGCAAATGCAATTTTAGACTGTACTGATGCTATCATGTTTAGTGGAGAAACAGCCTCTGGAGAACACCCAGATCTAGTAGTTCATACAGCCAATAAAATATGTCTCAGTTCAGAGAAAAATCCTACAACTGCAATATCGCAACATAGAATAGAGAAAAAATTTTCTCGCATAGATGAGTCAATTGCAATGGCTAGTATGTATATAGCTAATCATCAAGACATTCAGGCTATTGTTTGTATTACCACCACAGGAACTACTCCTTTGTTAATGTCTAGAATAAGATCCAATATTCCAATTTATGCCATATCTCCAAATATAACAATAATTAGAATTATGAATCTTTATAGAAATGTCTACCCTATAATGTTTAACTATACAAAATATCAACACACATCAATTAATCAAAGAGTTATTAATGAACTATTGGAACTAAATTTAATAAAAAAAAATATTCCA
>JABSQI010000060.1 GCA_013215905.1 Legionellales bacterium
GTTTTTAATTCTTCGGAGTCCCAAGGCTTACTTAACACCCTGCAAACCCTTCCTTCATTTATCGCTTTAATTGTCGCAACACTATCTGAATAACCAGTTAACAACACCCTAGAAATATCCGGATAGTCCTTTGCTGCGATCTTTAAAAACTCGCAACCGCTCATTTCTGTCATTCTCTGGTCTGATATTACAATAGCAATGTCGTTGCTTTTAAGGATGTCAAAAGCCTCTTTTGTAGAGTCAGTAACAAACACCACATAATCACGTCTAAAAGTTGCTTTAAACACGTCTAAATTAGACTTCTCATCATCAAGGTAAAGTATCTTATTTTTCATAATATAAATTTTAACCTCTCGGTTGTTAATAATTATTTTCAAATGGCATTAAAACGCCTTTTAACATTCCATAATTGCAACCCTACGGGCAGACAATTATTTCAATGTTAGCAAACATACTAAGCATTTTCTTTAACTAAATCATTTAGCTTATCTCTTAAAGACATTACAGAAAAGTAATCGTATACTGATATATCGTCATCAAATAAATCAGGTTCGTTATCATCTAAAAAGGCTTCTAATTCTTCCAATATTAACATCGTACGTTTGCTAACATCGGCTATAAAATCATTGCCGTTTTTGTAATTATTCTTAATTTCTTCTCTCTTAGTCATTTTATTTTTAATTTGAAAGTTATAGCGTTTTAATCGGCAACGCTTCATAGCCAATCCGTTATGCACAAATTACTACACTCTCGTAATCCTTTAACATTTCGTCAAAGTTGGTTGCAGTTTCATTGTGTAAAAAAAATGGTTCTTTTTGGAAAACAGTTACATTGTTATTTTTCTCATAGGTTCTAAATCCTAAGTTCTTGAATCCTTCGTGCCATTTAATTGTATCTTTTTTCATTGTGTGGCATAGACAACCAACTTCAAGAGCAATCTCCTGTATTTGTTGGTGGTTGTTTTCATTTACCCAATAGAAGTTGTTGGTAAAATGCTTTTGTTTAAATTCTTGTAAGTTCATATCATTTCGTTTTTAAAATCCGTAATCAGTGAATAACACTACCTATAATTAACCCTATCGGGTCGCTTCGCTTAATCATAGCCAAACCGTTATCTGCAATTTTTTAATGCAGTTAGTAATTTTTTACCATCAATTACATCTTCATCTTCTGAAGGCTCACCACCATATTGATACACATCATCTTCTGTTGCGTGTATTAGTCTCTCTACTATGTCAATCACTTCTTCTAAGTCAAAAACAGCAGATAACAATGTATAACAATCATTGTCAGTTGCTTTTTGGTTATGTATTTTTTTATTCATAATCTGTTGTTTATCAATTAATCTAAATCTAAACGCTTGTTATACTAAACATAACACTTTCTAACCCCATACCCTTTTAACTCAGCTATCTTCTTCGCTTCCTCTTTTGTAAACTTCTTAGCTATTGAGCTACTATTCGTAAATGTTGCCCCGTGTTTAGTCTCTAATTGAAACAAAAACAATCCGTTGTGTGTTATAATGTAGTTTTTCATGTTTTAATTGATTTTGTTTACGCGTAACATTGTAGGCTTTAATATAGATGAAACCATCAATCCTATGTTTTCTTTAAAATTTTTACTTTTAAAAGCTGGGGACATTTGCCCGTTCACTTTTATTTCTCTAATCATTTCGGCCTCAATAAGCATGGCCCTTAAATTAATCCTGTTGTTTATTTCTTGGTTTATCATAATGTTAATTTTAAGATTTATATTTCCAACACCAGTTTAAGCGTCCGTAAGAGCCTTTCTTTTTCTTTCCGGTCTGCACTAACATAAATTGGTTTGTGGCGCTTGTAATTGCTCTACGTGTGCTTGTTAGCGGTGTTTGACTTGTAAACAGTGCGTTGTGAACTTCTACAGGCGTTAATTCTAGCGTTGGATTAGCTTTAAAAAAGTCTACAATCCTATCTTGTTGATACATTGCTTTGTTTTGAGCTGCTCTAAGGTCTTGCCCTTGTTCGTTGGTTGTGTTGTAATACATGATTTTTGTTTTTATTGGTTTATCCTTCAAAGTCAGACCCTTCAAAGTGGTCTAAATAATCTTCTTGGCTTATGTTCCTTGCTATTGCTTTAATTATTTCACTGTTTATTACTATATCGCCTTCTTCGTTGTAAACGGTTTCCACTTCTATACCCTCCATTTCAATAGCTGTTAAATACTCAGTGCCGAAGTCATGCGTAAAACTACCATCTACTAATTTTGCTGTTGCTGTTAGATCAACATTGTAAGCAACTTCGTTTACTGTTACTTCAACATCTTCTATTAATTTGTCTTGATACATAATGTTTGTTTATTGGTTATAATCAAATATACAATAAAGTATATTACTAAACAAGCTTTATTACAATTTTATGTTGTGCCTCAATCAATTTTTTCTTCAAATTAAACAGTGCAGTAGTTCTAAACTTGCCTGTTTTACGGTCAAACCCTTTAACATCTTCAACCGTTCGTGTACCGTCTAAGTGTATTACTACGAAGTCCGAGACGTATTTAAAAACCTTTTTACCATCATGCGTATAAATAAAAGGCACTTGCAAAGCAAAATCTGTTATTTCGCCAGCTGCTTTTAATAACTTTAGTTGGTTGTATCTTTTGCGTTCGGCTTTAGAATCAAATTTAATCCCGTCTTGATCGCACTTTATAGCTCCAAATTTATTGCGTTTTTTTCTTATCATAACTAATTTTAAAAACAATTTCGTCCCTCAACAATTTTTACTATTGCGTTATATGCAATTATGCTCTAACTCCATTTTAATAAGTGCGTGCTTTTCGGGTAATGTTGCTTCTCTTATTTCTTCAATACCACTTTTAACAGCATAGTTTGTATCACTTCTTTTATGGAATGTTTCAAAGCTATTCCAATAGTGTAAGTGGTCGTAAAAATTATAATTACACGCATCACTATCCTTATATCTCACTACTATTTGCGTACTCATTCCGTAGCTTATAAAGTATATTTTCCCTTGTTCCATTTCTATTTTATCCATATTTTTCGTTTATTAAATTAAAAGCATATAACACAACCTATATGCAAAACTTCATTTCATTACGTTCAGCACATAGCCAACCCGTTAAAAACAATTAAACTAAAAATTTATAGTCCTTTTTAACTTCTTCAGCTTCTTTAAGTGTATCAAACATAAGTTTTGTTTCACCCTCTCCACCTTCACTAATATACTTAACAGGTTTCCACCATTTACCGTACTTTTCAAAAGCACCTTCCAAAACTTCGGTAACATACGCATCACAATAATTCATAATTTTTAGTTTAAAAGTTAATAACATATTTTAATTACAAGGCTACGCCCAGTTATTACAATTAACATTACAATTTTTTACTTATTTCGTTAATATCTCTGTTGTTTTTACTCAACTTCATTACATAATCATACAAATACAAAGCGCAAGCCCTCTCTGACACAGTACGTTGCATACTTTTATTTTCACCTTTAAGCATATCGCGAATACCTGTTAAGTGTTTTTGCATTGGCTTATGTGTTTTAAAATCGTTCTTTGCATCGTTTTGCAAGTCTTGTATTGCTTTTTCTTCGTAAATATCGTTATCTTCTAGGTTAACATCTATTAGTTCGGCCCGTCTAAACAACTTAAACAACATTACTGCGGTTACTTTATCAACATCAAACTTTCCTAGCTCTTTGATCTTGCCGTATGGAACTATTAAACAGTTATTTAAAAAGTCTTCCCGTATTTTAGACCGTTCAACTGGCGTTAATTCTGTTTTTATTTCAATTTTAGCCTGTTCTTTTAGGCTATCAGCTAATGCTTTGTTTCTTAAAGCCCTGTATGATAACAATACTTGGCCTAAATAAGCTGCTGACAGTTTGCCGTATTTATCAGCCTCAACGTTTAGTTTTCCAGCGATTAACTTATTAAAAGCAAGTAGAATTTCTTCTGGTGAGAAGTCTATAAACGACTCAATTAAAACTTTCTTTAGTAAAAAGTACTCTTCATCTGTTGGTGCTGCTTTACTGCCTAACATCATTGAACATTCGGACAGTGTGAACCTTGCTTTAGTCCAGAACATTTTGTTGTCTTCTGCAACGTCACGAACTTTAATAGTTTTGTTGTAAGCTTCAACGGGGTTTTTATACAAGTCCCGGTGTTGTACCTTTAAAGAATTTTTCTGTAAATGATTGTTCTGGTTTTCCATCGCGGTTAATTATTTCGTTATTAAATGATTTGTTGTTTAAGTATGTTTCAGGGTTTTGCCTGTACTGTTTTTCAGGTGTTGATCCTACGTACTTTGGAACGTGTAAAAATAGCTTTTCCATTTCTTCGGGTTTTAAAGCTTTGAATTTTTTAAAGCATTTTTCTTTAGAAGAAGTTTTTTTGTCGTACTCATTCCAAAAGCGATCAAATAACTCGCTCACTTTTAGTTCTTTTTCTTTTCTTATTCTCTTCTCTTCTTCTTCTTTTCTCTTCTTATTCTTATTAGTTGAACTTTCGTTGAACACAATTTCAACGTCCGTTGAACGTTCGTTGACTTCTTGTTGCTTTCTTTCTGCTCTTTTTTGTGCTGATATTTTACCAGCTCTAGAAGCTTTTTCACTCTTAGAATTACGCTCAACCATCTGATTATCAAGAAAGTCTATTATAACAAATTCGCCTTCAAGTTTTATTATTTCTTCTTCAAATAGAACATTTAGTTCTTTTTTGCTTCGTATTTTCTTTTCTAATTGTTTTTTGGTGCAGTCACCTTGTTTGCTCCAATAAAAACAACAAACGTTAATAAAAACACCTTGAACAGCAAAAGATTCTAATGTAATTGAACCGTTTGCCCATTCACCAGTAAAGAATTTGAAGTAGGGTAGCTTTTCTGCCATGTGTTTAATGTTTTAAACTTTGAATAATTAATTGAAATTTTTTTAATCTTTTTTCTTTACAAACTTAACACCGTCAACTTCAAGCAGTGTTAATTCTTTGTCTTTAATTAGTTTATAGACCCAAGTAACTGACTTACTAATTTTTTTAGCGTAAGTGCTTACTTTTACAAATCCTTTTAGTTCTTCCATAATTCAAATATAGTTTTTATGTTTATACTTTACAACTTTAAACAAACATTTCTTTTAATTTCCTTTTCCTTTCCGGTGTATTATACCAGCCTACATGATTAGGGCCAACCTCATTATTTTCAATATCTTCACTTGTAAACCTTCCTAGCTTCTGCATTAATATTTGAACTTTTTTAACTGTTTCTAGGTCAACGTCTAAATAGTTAAGTATCTTGCTTTTGGCGTGTAATACTGTTGCATGATCGCGGTTTACCTCTTTGCCTATTCTTACAAGTTTATATCCGCAGTATGCTTTACTAGCTAGGTAGCAGTAGTAGTGCCTTGCTTCTGTTATTTCTGCTTTTCTTGATGTGCTTTTAACGTCTTCAACACTTACACCTAAATGAGTACAGACAATGTTTAATATGCGGTCTAATCCTATTTTGTTAACAACGTCAAGCCCTAAGTAAGTAGTTTCTTTTATTGTGCTTTTATCAATCATTTTTAATAAAGTTTAAAGTTCTTATACAAAATTCTAGCTGTGCAATTTCAACGTGAACAGCTCTTATTTCGCCTTCTGTTAGGTTTTCATTTAACAATTCTTTGTTGCAGGCTTCTAAGTCCATTTTGTGCTTGACTAATGAAAGTGCTAACCTGTCTAGTGTGTTTGGTTCTTGGTTCATTTGAATAGGTTTTTTACTTATGTATAATTACTCCTTTTTTAATTTGTTCTAATTTTATTTTAGCGTCATCTAAACTACTAAAAGAGCTCATTCTACGGGTAAGTCCTGTATAGTCTCCAGCGTAAAATTCACGCCCGAAAGTATCAACACCAGACCAGTAGTACTCTTTTGTCTTTTTAAAGAAACCTTTAGTTGTAAATCCTTTTACCTCTATAGTGAAAATTCCTAAATACTCCGTTATCCTATATTCCTTCTCTTCCATAATTATTTTATTTATTTGACCATTCGATTAATTCTTTCATAAAAACATTTATTTTTTTCTTATCTATTTTCAAATCAAAATCAAACTTATAATGATTTACTTTGTCGGCAGGGTGTCCGTATTCATCAAACCAAGCACCCCTTATGGAAGTACCCCATTCAATCTTATTACTTAAAAAAGGCATGTTAACCATGGTTAAATAATTTAAATATTTTGCTTCGTCTTTTATGTACTCAAACTGAGTTTGATTTATAATCACATCAATAACTTCTAACATATTTTTTGCAAACAACTCTGTCGCATTACTATCATAGGTAGTGAAGTCAAAAATGTAATCACCTAAATATTGTAGTTTATTTTTAGGAGGAGAACAACTGTCTTCTTTTTGTTGATTATACATTTCGGTTAACGTTTCTTTAATATTCATAATTATTTTATTTTAAATTGATTAATACAAAAATTGATAATGTTGTTAATAGTGCTGTCATTTTAAAAAGCTGTTTTTAATTGGTTTCTTTCCTTAATTACTTTTGTTTCTTCTTCTATTTTTAATTCCATTTCATCAATTCGATCAATTAAAATGGCTGCTAATTGTCCTATTGTGTAGGTTTTTTTGTCTATTGAAATTTCCGTTTCTCTAGTCAGTACATTAATAAACAATGGGCATAGTGTTGATTCAGGACGAAAAGAGACAAAATAAAGGCTTTTAAGCGTGTCAACACATGCAAACATGTTAACGCATTGCGCTAAGTGGTTTAGCGGTGTCTCGTTCGCTCTAATCGTTTTATTGTGAACTTTGCTTGTATGGCATTTTATTTCAACTCCTATCGTTTCACATTTACTTATTCCGTCTGGTGAATGACCATGTGTTAAAGTTCTTTCAATAAATCCAACCTCTTGAAAATCTATTCCGGTTTGATTAATTAGCTCACTCATTGCAACGGGTTCTAAATCTATACCTCTTTGCATTGCTTCGTTTACATAGCTTTCTTCGACTGTAATAGATTCGTTTTTTTGTGCCATTATTTCATCAAATAAATCAAGCTTGCTAAAATTGATGTCTTGCGCTTTTTTATCTAATTGGAATCCTTTACTTGTGTTTAGTTTTAAAAAGTAATCAGCACTTGTCCCGCTAACTTTTGACCACTTTAAATCGAACCACTCTAAACTTCTTTGATTAATTTCTTTGTATATTTTCATGATAATTTCGTTTTTAATTCGTCTTTTAATTTAATTATTTGCGCGTTTCCTTGTTCTTCTTGGCTTAATGTTGACCAAGCAGAACTTAAACCTTTTAAGCTGTCAGCACTGTTTAAAGCTAGTTTTGCACCTTCAAGGTTTATAGGTGGCTTAAAATACTTTTTAAATCTTACCACAAAACCGTGTCGCTTATCAGCTTGTGCAAACATATTGCACTTTTTACCCACCCAGTCATCAACGTAAGGGCTACCAAATTCACCCACAAAAAACTTAGCTGCTGTATTGTTTAGAACAACACCTTTATAAAGCGCTTTGCCTTGTTCGTCAGTAAAGAATAAAACGGTCTTTGTCACCTTTTCATTATTGTTTTGATCGTACGTTAAACCGTTTTCAAATCGGCTTATAATTACAGGCGAATCTTTTTTTAATCCGTTTAATTCTCCTTTCAAATCTTCACCGCTAATGTACGTTGAATCGTTGTTTTTCTTCCAGTGTGTTTTTGTTGTTTCTGTGTTTTTCATAATTGGTTTATTTTAAATCGGTTAATACTTCAATCTTTGCTTTTAGTTTAATTATTAGGTTTTGTTGTACGTTTATTAACGGTTGTGGCACATCATCAACAACGTATTGTTTTAGATCAGCCTCGTAATGTTTTAAAAGTTTTTTGTAAGCGTTTAAAGTTCCTGTTATTGTCATTTTTAACATTCGATACTTTGAAGCTTCTGTTGCAACGTTTTTGATTGTTTCGGTCATTTGGTTTTGTTTATTGGTTTCTTCAAATATACATCAAAGTATCTTTAAATGCAAATAATTATTAACATTTATTTTAATTATTAACAATTAAGGCATAGAAAAGGGGCCGCAAAGCCCCTGATCACATCATTGTTAAACCAATAAACAACAAATTATTCAATGTGTACGCGCAAACCTTTAAATAGTATTACAAAGTCTTGCCCTGTACATTCAATACACTTTCTTAAATCTTCTACTCTTAACATTTCGGTGTTAACGGTTCTTGAAAAGCTTGACCCTTCACCCCTTCCAATGTCAACGCCAATCTGTTTAACATTCTTTTGAGCATCTTCTGCAATGGCTTTAATAAATTCGCTTTGTTTCATCGTGCAACGTTTGGTTTTAGCTTGTGTAAGCTGTTTAATATTGTATTTTG
>JABSQI010000061.1 GCA_013215905.1 Legionellales bacterium
CTGTACCTTTGGTAAAACCAAGAACTAACAATTTTTGTCTGATAATTGGGTCACAGTTATTATATCCTTCGACCGTTAGTCTATTACCTATAGAGACAAGATTATAATTAATGCTCATTACGTATTTGATTATATAGCTTATTATTAATATGTTACCATAATTGAGAATCATTCTCAATTAAAGTTAAAAAATGTTATATTTTTAGGCGTTTATAGTTTAATTTTGTCTTTATGTGTACTATTTTTCTATCTATATATAATTTTGGTTCTGATTCTGATTGAAACAAAATATTAGATTTATCCAAATATCTGAAGAATGGATTGAATTAGTTGCTATTAACACACTGATGTATCTATTAAGTCCTGGATAAATGTATTTTTAATAAGTTGAAGATTTGGATAAGTAATGCTCAAATATCGACTAAGAAGTGTATTGCTCTGAAGGTATTAGCTAATTAGCTATCAAACAGGTTGGATACTAAGATATTTTATTCTTAAATGTTGAATAATTTATGTTATCAATACTAATTAAGATCTAAAAAAAACCATACTTCATTATAGTTTCAGTAAAAAGTGTATAATCTCTTGACATTAATAGTTATAATTTCTAGAATTCCTCATACCGCTAGGGGTTATAGCTCAGCTGGGAGAGCGCTTGCATGGCATGCAAGAGGTCGGCGGTTCGAGACCGCCTAACTCCAGATTATGGAAGTCCCCATCGTCTAGTGGTTAGGACATCGCCCTTTCACGGCGAAAACAGGGGTTCGAGTCCCCTTGGGGACGCCAACTTATATTTGAATATTAGTTGGCGTTTATCTTAATTAATTTTACTATTGGAATAATAGTATGTTAGATCCAAAATTATTACGTTCTGATTTAGATAGGGTTGCTAGTAATCTTGCAAAGAGAGGTTTTAAGGTAGATGTATCTTTACTTAATTCTTTAGAAAAATCTAGGAAAGAACTTCAAATTAAGGCACAAGAGTTACAAAATAAACGCAATACTGTCTCTAAAGAAATAGGCCTTTTAAAACGTCAAAACAAAGAGTGTGATACTTATTTAGAAGAGATGGGGGTAGTTAGCAATAAACTCAAGCTTGTTGAAAATGAATTAACAAATATAAAAGATAAATTAAAAGAATATTGTTTAACAATTCCAAATATCATTGATGAAAGTGTTCCTGTAGGTAAAGATGAGAATGATAATATAGTTATACGTAGTTATGGGGAAAAACCTGTATTTAATTTTTCTCCTAAAGAACATTTAGATTTATCATCAAGTAAGAAACTAATGGATTTTAGCTCTTCTGCAAATTTATCCGGTTCTAGATTTGTTGTATTGCATAAATCTTTAGCAAAATTACATAGGGTATTAGGCCAGTTTATGTTAGATTTTCATACAAAAGAGCATGGCTATGAAGAGGTTTATGTACCTTTTTTAGTTAATAATCTAACAATGGAAAACAGTGGCCAGCTCCCTAAATTTGAAGAAGATGCATTCAAAATAAATGATACAGATTTGTATCTTATTCCAACCGCTGAAGTACCTGTAACAAATATAGTAGCGGGGAGAATTTTTGATTGTCAGGAATTGCCTCTTAAGTTTGTGTGTCATACTCCTTGTTTTAGAAAGGAGGCTGGTTCATATGGAAAGGATACAACTGGTATGATAAGACAGCATCAATTTGAGAAAGTAGAATTAGTTGCAATTACAGAGCCAGATAAATCTGATCAAATGCTAGAAGAATTAACAGGGCATGCTGAGAAGATTTTACAAAAGTTAGAGCTGCCTTATAGGGTGGTTTCACTTTGCAGTGGTGATATAGGATTTTGTTCACAGAAAACCTATGATTTAGAAGTTTGGCTACCTGGACAGAATAAATATAGAGAAATTTCTTCTTGTTCAAACTGTGGGGATTTTCAAGCTAGGAGAATGCAAGCTAGAATGAAAATAAATGAAAAACCTACTCTTGCTCATACATTGAATGGTTCAGGATTAGCTGTAGGTAGAACATTAATTGCTATATTGGAAAATTATCAGTTAGAAAATGGTAATATAAGAATTCCTGAAGCCCTGCTACCTTATTTTGAGCCATTGACCGAATTGAGTATTGACTAAAAAATGCCCACAAAAGTGAAATGTTTTTTACACAGAATATGTAATACTTATCCCAATTCTATTTTTGATGATGTACAATATAGTACTTTAGATAATGAAAAATAAGATATGAAGCTAAAACAATTAAAAATGACAGGGTTTAAGTCATTTGTAGAAACAACTAAGTTAGTTTTTAAGAATAATATAACGGGCGTTGTTGGGCCTAACGGCTGCGGTAAGTCTAATGTAATTGATGCTGTTAAATGGGTCCTTGGAGAAAATTCTGCTAAGAATCTTCGTAGTGATGGAATGGCAAATGTTATATTCGGTGGTTCAAGCAATCGCAAGCCATCTGGTCAAGCCTCTGTTGAGCTAATATTTGATAATTCCAACGGAAGACTAACTGGTGAATATCACTCCTATAGTGAAATTAGTGTTAAAAGGGTAATGAACTCTGATGGAAATTCTACTTATTATTTGAATTCTACAAGATGTCGTCGGAAAGATATTACAGATGTATTTTTGGGGACAGGATTAGGAGCCAGAAGTTATTCAATTATTGAGCAAGGGGTAATAAGTAAATTTGTTGAGGCTAAACCAGAAGATTTACGTATTTACATAGAAGAAGCAGCTGGGATTTCAAAGTATAAAGAGCGTAGAAAAGAAACTAATAACAAGATCAATGCAACTCAAGAAAATTTAAATAGAATTAATGACTTAAAAGATGAGCTTGGTAGACAACTTGAAAAAATAAAAAAGCAAGCAAATACCGCTGAGAAATATAAATTACTCAAAAAAGAAGAACATGAGCTTAGACTAAAACTGCTATCTTTAAAATGGGACTTAATAAATTCTTCCATTGAATCTGTTGAAAAGAAATTTGATGAAAATTCATTAGAGCTTGAGTCATCTAAGTGCTCTAAAGAAAATATTGATAAAGAACTTACTAATTACCGTGAGCAAGCACAAGAGTTACAGAATGAACAATTTACTATCCAGGAAGATCATTACGAAGTAAATTCTCAGATAGCCAAAAAAGAACAAGCTTTAAAATATAATGAAGAACGTAAATCCCAGATATCTAAAGATCTGGAGTTTATTCAAAAAGAAATTAGTGGTTATCAAAATGAAATAGAGCAAGATAATAAGCAGCTCAGCGTTTTAAAAAATGATTTAGAAGAGGTTCAATCTAACGATAATATTTTAAATAGTTTCGAAGAGAGTAAAAAACTATATCAATCTATGGATGAGAAAAAACAATTGCTAGAAGAAAAACTTTCAGAAATTACTAAGAAAATTATTGAACTTGAAAAGACTATAGTTATAGAAGAAGAACGCATAAACCAATTTAATAGTAGGAAGCAAATAATTGATGAGCAAAAAAATAAACTCACTAGTGAGCTTAGAAGTATTGATCTAGAGGGGGGGGTGAAGGACAAAGAACTATTGTCAATAAATTTATCAGATATAGAAAAAGCTTTTACAGAAAGTAAGCTAAACCTGGAGAAAACTCAGCAATCTTTAGTCAATTATGAACATGAGCAAGATGAAATTTTGAAATTGGAGAAAGAATTTTCCAATAAATTACAAGACTTAAGTATAGCTCTTGCAACTTTAGAAGCTGAACAAAAAACTGATGGTAATAATTGCTCAGAAGATATTGATAATTGGTTACAGGAATCTGGTTATTCTCAGAAACCTTTATTAAGGGAAACTATCAAGGTTAAACCTGGCTGGGAAAAGGCTTTAGAAGTTGTTTTATCTGATAAATTGCAAGCTATTTGTTTAAATGACTTAACAGACTCAATTGAATATCTTGAAACATTTCGTGGAAGTTTAACTATTGTAGGTGAATTAAATGGTAGTGTTGATAATAGAAATACAAATTTAACTCCGCTATATACAAAAATAGTAGATCCAGATTCTACAGTTAAGGGATTATTAAAGAATGTATATGTTATAGAAGGTATCCATCTAGCTCGTGATATTTTACCAACTATAAATGGTGATGAGAGTTTAGTTACAAGAGATGGAATATGGATACATAAAAATTATATTAAGATCATCAGGCCATCAGATAATAATAATAGTATTCTTATAAGACAGCAGCATATTGATGAGAAAAAAAATAGTATTAATGAATTCCAACAGAAAATAGAAAAATTATTAATAGAGCGGCAAGATATATCTTCCAAAATTAAAGAAGCTAAGAGAATGGTTGAGCTGCATAATGTCGAGAAAGATAGGATATATAAAGAGCGTGTGTCGTTAGAATCTAGGTTACAAAGTAAAAAAATTGAGATTGACAATCTTAATAAAAAGCAAGAGCAGATTAAATTATCTTTAAGTGATTTAGAGGAGAGGCTAGGTAGTTTAGCTAATGATATTGATAATACTAACAGAAATTTATTCCAGACTCAGGAAACATTAAATCCTCTTTTAGATTTAAAAAAATCATTAGAAGATGAAAAATATGAATTTGAAGAAAAATTCTTACAAGCTAAACATGAATCTGAAGAAGCTTCTGAATTGCAATATAAGCATAATCTTAAGGAGCAAACACTTACTGCAGAGTTAAAGAGCTTTGAAAGGAATATTTCTAGATTAAATGAGTTATTAAGTAAATCAGTAAATAAAAAATTATCTATTGAAAAAGAATTAAATAGTGATGATATTAATAGTACTTTGGAAGAAGAACTAGAAAAATGTTTAAATGATAAGATATATGTTGAAGATAAACTACATAAAGTTCAAACTAATATTGCTAAGATAAGTGAAGTTATTACTGATTTTGAGTCTAAAAGAACAGAGATAGATTATAAAGTTAATGAATTTAATGAATTATCTCATAAATTTAGTCTTGAGCTTGAAGGATATCGTGTTAAAAGAGCTTCTATTGAAGAGCAATTAGTTGAATTGGATATTTCTATATCTGATTTTAAACAATACCCAATAGATGGTTTAATAGAAAATGAACTTGCTAGTGAACTACAGAATATTGTTAAAAAGATAGAAAGATTAGGGCCTATCAATCTTACAGCAATAGATGAATATGCTAGCGAAAAAGAAAGGCATGATTATTACGAACAACAATCAAATGATCTAGATGAGGCATTAAAAATATTATTAGATGCAATAAGAAAGATTGATTTAGAAACAAAAAATAGATTTAAAACTACTTATTCAGCTATTAATGATAACTTTAGAGATTTATTTCCTAAGTTGTTTGGTGGTGGTAAGGCAGAATTATATTTAACTGATAAAAATCTTTTAGAGACAGGCGTTGGGGTTATTGCTAAGCCTCCTGGAAAAAAGGTATCTAATATTTCTGCATTATCAGGGGGAGAAAAGGCTATGACCGCCGTTGCTTTAGTTTTCTCAATTTTTAAACTAAACCCAGCCCCGTTTTGTTTATTAGATGAGGTAGATGCCCCTTTAGATGATGCAAATGTATTAAGATTTTGTGAAGTAATTAAAGATATGTCGAAATCAGTACAATTCATTGTAATAACGCACAATAAACTTACAATGGAAATGACTGACCAGCTATCTGGGGTTACAATGCAAGAGCCGGGTGTATCTAGGTTAGTTTCTGTAGATATTGAGGAAGTAATAGATGCAGCATAAGTTTAATTTAAAGGAATATTAAAATGACTGTTTTTTTTGGTTTAGTTTGTGCAGGGATTGCTTTATTCATATTTTTATCTCTGATTGTAAATGCTATAAGAGATAGAAAAGTAAAAAATGTTAAAGTTGCCACAAGAAATTCTAGGAATAATTCCAACAATATCCAATTAACTGATAATTCTCCTGTAGAAAATAAAATATTTGATGAGGATACTAACAAAGATAGTGAGTTTGTTAATAAAGATGAACTAAAAGAAACTACTGAACTAGGTAAAGACTCTACTGATAATAATGATCACAAGAACAGTAAATCGAATGAAAATGATTTATTTTCATATAATACCGCCGGAAAAGACGAGAGCTTATTTCAAAATGATCTAAAAAGCGCCATAGAATTTGAAAATTTGAGAGAGCATGGGAAGAGTGATAGTAATAATGAAAATAGTGAGTATGATTTTTATTCTATTGAAAAGCAAGCAGGTTTATCCAATGAATGGCAATTGAAGAAAAAGCCTGTTCATTTTGGTGAGGACTTAGTTACTTTATTTGTACTTCCAGGATATTCTCAGAAATTTGAAGGATATGAGCTTTATCAGACTCTTGTTGACGAGGGGCTTATATTTGGAGATATGAGTATTTTTCACTATTTTATTGAAGATAAAAATTCAGAAGCCAGGCATGCATTTAGTGTAGCTAATGCAACTGAGCAAGGGACTTTTGATTTAGATAGTTTTGGGTCTAAGGCTTATTATGGAATTTGTTTAGTGATGAATTTAGAAATCTCTAATGAAGCTGAAGAGAACTTTGAAATTATGTTAGAAAAATCTCATAATATAGCTAGAGCTTTAAATGGTGTCGTTTGTGATGAGTTTAAGAATCCTCTAAAGAATAAAGACTTGGAGGTGTATTATAAAGATACTTTTAACAAAGTATTTAGTAATTAAGTTTTTTTATAATCATAATGTCAGAAAAAATAGCCCAAAGAGCTTCTTACCTAAAAGAAATACTTAATAAATATAACTATCAATATCATGTTTTAAATGATCCCGAAGTAGAAGATGCTGAATATGATAAATTATATAAAGAGCTAATAGAAATAGAAAGAGAATATCCTGAATTAAAAACAAAAGACTCTCCTACTAACACTGTTGGATTTAAGCCCCAAGAGAAATTTAATTCTGTTAAGCACCTCAGTAAAATGTATTCACTTAACAATGCATTTAATCAGGAAAATTTAGAAAATTTTGAGTCAAGATTAAAAAATATTATAAATAATGATAAAGATTTAAAGTACAACTGTGAGCCTAAATTAGATGGTATAGCTGTAAATTTGATATATGAAAATGGAATGCTTAAATCTGCTTTAACTAGAGGAGATGGGGTTTTAGGGGAGGATGTAACATTAAATGTAAGAACTATAAAAGATGTCCCAGCAACTTTAAAGAGCAATATAGATAATTTATCTGTTCCAAAAATTATTGAGATCAGAGGTGAAATATTTATGACTAAAAGGAACTTTAAAGATCTGAATGACTATTCCATAGAACATAATGAAAAAGAATTTGCTAATCCTAGAAATGCTGCTGCAGGCAGTATACGCCAATTAGATCCAAGGATTACAGCGCAGAGGAAGTTGTCTGCATTTTTCTATTCAGTTGGATATATTGAAGGAGCGGATCTTCCTAATAGCCATTTCGAAACTTTAGAGTATTTAAGAAAACTGGGTTTTCCTATTAATCCTAAAAATAGGTTGGTTACAGGATTAGATGAGTGTTTACGATATTATAGAAAAATTGAAAGTGAACGTGATAACTTAGAATATCAAATTGATGGGGTTGTATATAAAATAGATAATCATCAATTAAGAAAAGAGATAGGTTATGTTGCAAAAGCCCCTAGATGGGCTATAGCGCATAAATATCCTGCCGAAGAGGGAATAACAAAACTTAATGCAGTAGAATTTCAAGTTAGCAGGACTGGGATCTTGACCCCTGTTGCTAGATTAGAGCCTGTCTCTATTGGCGGGGTAACTATATCTAACGCAACTTTACATAATATAGATGAAATACAACGTAAGGATATTAGGATTAATGATACAGTTGCTGTTCTTAGGGCAGGAGATGTTATTCCTAAAATTATTAGAGTAGTAGATAGAGGAGATGCTTCAAAGAAAATATCTTTACCATCCAATTGTCCAGTTTGTGGGTCTAAAATTCATAAAGATGAAGATATTGTGGCAGCTTATTGCACTGCTGGTATACAGTGTAAAGCACAACTTTTGGAATCTATCAGCCATTTTGTTTCAAGAAAAGCTATGGATATTGAAGGAATGAGCAAGAAAACTGTAAGTCAATTAATCGAAGCTAGACTAATTAAGGAAGTTGGAGATCTATATTCTATTAAGGTAGAAGATCTTATTGAGTTGGATAGAATGGGACAGAAATCAGCCAATAATTTAGTTGATGCTGTTAATAAGAGTAAAGATACGACATTATCTAGATTTATATATTCTCTTGGTATTAAAGATGTTGGAGATGTAATTGCTAAGAAATTAGCTGATAATTAC
>JABSQI010000062.1 GCA_013215905.1 Legionellales bacterium
CCTATATTAGATGGTAATGTGACAAAATTATCACCATTTGTGCTAATATAGGTCAATAGTTTAGTTATTGCGACATTTTTTTCATCAATAGTTAAGGCAAATTCAAGGTTTTCTTTAGTATATTCGTGCCCACAGAATATTTTGTATTCATTAGGAAAGGCGCATATTTTTTGTAGAGATTGATACATCATTTCATATGTGCCTTCAAAAATTCTACCACAGCCTCCAGAGAATAGTGTATCACCTGTAAATATATTTTTATCTAAAACGTATATTACATGATCAAGTGTATGACCAGGCGTGTTGAGCACTTTAAAAGTTAGATCATTTACAATAACAGCGTCTTCTTCTTTTACTAAAATTGCTTTAGGATAAATCGAAATACTAGGCACATAAATTTTAGGTCTGTATTTTTTATATAGCTCATCAATGCCTCCTGTATGATCAAAATGGTGATGTGTAATTAATATAGAATCTAAGTTTAAATTATTTTCTTCTAAAAAATTTATGACTGGGCTTGCCTCTCCAGGGTCTATGCAGATACAACTAGAATCATTATGTTTTTTTATTGTCCAGACAAAGTTATCTTTCAAAGCATGAATGGGTATAATACTATACATAATTTATCCAATAATTTTGAATATATATTTTACCTTAACAATGTTATGTGGCGCTATCTAAAATTAAAATCTTTACTTGAGCAATGGTATTTAACAGATAAAGGTATACATTCTTTAGAACAATTGTATCCTTATTTACAATTATTTTTCAGAAATTCTAATATTGATAATTTATTACAAATCGGCTCTATATCGGATAATTACAGTTTAGCTAAAATTTTAGGAGCAAAAAATTATTTTTTAGTAGAAAATCATAAAATTCCTCTTACTGAACATATAATTGGTGATCTGGAACTATTACCCATACTTGAAGACTATTTCGATGTTGTAGTTATCCCACATACCCTAGAAATTAGTGATCCAAATAGTATTTTATTTGAATCATATCGAGTATTAAAACCTGGTGGAATAATGATCATTATTGGATTTGATGTAAATTTGGTTAATATGATGATTAATAGATTTAATAATAATTCAATACATAAAAAATACACTGGGTCTGCTAACTTAATTCATGTGAAAAATTTAAATAGTAAATTAGCTTCTGCAGGTTTTGAATTGATAAATAACAAATCTTTTTGTGTAAAACGAAAAGCTTTTATCAAGTATCTATTGTATATTGATATAATACAGAAAATGTTTAATGGTTTTGCTGGGGATATATATGTTTCAATTTCAAGAAAAAAGATAGCAAATCTTGATTCTATTAAAAATAGGAATAGACTATTTAGTAGGAAAACTGTATCAATGCCAGGAGATACAGCTTGGGATTAACAAGAATAGGGAAATTATAGAATGATTATATTAATAGTTCTACAGTTATTAATTATTTTGCTATCGTATTTGGTAGGCTCAATTTTAGTTTATGTACTGATTAATTGTTTGTTAGTAAGTATTTATTTTGTTCCATTTTTGCGTTTTAATGTATTTGCAAAACCAGTTTATCTATATCTGAGTAAATATTTGCCAAAAATAAGCGCAACTGAGTATGAATCTTTAGTCGCCGGTGATGTTTGGCTTGGAAAGGAAGTCTTTCAGATAAAACCTAATTGGCAAAAAATTTGTAACCACGAATTTTCTGAACTATCTAACGAAGAAATTGGTTATATAAAAACAGTTGCTCATCAATTATGTAAAATTAGTGATGATTGGGAAATAGATCAAGAACATAGTATTAATGATAAAATATATACTTTTATAAAAGAAAATAAATTATGGGGATTAACAATTCCGAAAAAATATGGAGGTTTAGAATTTTCAACATTAGCTCAATCGAAGATTGTTAGTTTAATTGCCTCTAAAAGTATTAATGTAGCTATTATTGTCATGGTGCCTAATTCTATAGGTCCAGCAGAACTAATATTAAAATATGGCACATCTTTACAAAAAGATAAATATTTACCAAAACTAGCTGTCGGAAATGAAATTCCATGTTTTGGTTTGACAAGTATTGTGGCAGGGAGTGACGCAAGTTCAATTAGTGATAATGGCATAATTTGTTACGACGAGTATAAAGGAAAAAAAATCCTAGGTATTAAATTAAATTTTAATAAAAGGTATATAACTTTAGCCCCAATTGCAACTCTAGCAAGTATTGCTGTTAAATTATATGATCCTGATAGGCTATATTCTTCGAGAGAAGATTTAGGAATAACATTATGCTTAATACCAGTTGATGCTCCAGGAATAAAAAGAACAAGACATTTTCCAATGAACCTTTATTTTCCTAATGGAGGTATTGAAGGAAAAGATATTTTTATTCCTATGGAATCAGTTATTGGTGGTAGACAGTATGTTGGGCGTGGATGGCAGATGTTGATGGAATGTTTATCTTTTGGTAGAGCTGTTTCATTGCCAGCTTTAAGTGTTGGTACGTCACAGAAATGCTTATTAACCACAGCGAATTATAGTCTTGTTAGAGAACAGTTTAACTTACCAATTGCTAGATTTGAGGGAGTACAAGAAAAGTTAGCAAGAATAGCTGGGCTTACCTATATAATAGATGCTGTGAATATTATAACAACAAATGCTAGAGGTTTAAATATTAGTCCTAGCGTTGAATCAGCTATATCTAAATATCATTTAACTGAGATGGGTAGAATCATCATCAATGACTCTATGGATATTCTTGGAGGAAAAGCTATTCAGTTTGGCCCGAATAATTTTATTGGATTTACTTATCAGTCATTACCTATTTCAATTACTGTTGAAGGTGCAAATATTTTAACTAGAAATTTAATCATTTTTAGTCAAGGAATAATGAAATTTCATCCATATTTATTACAAGAAATTAAATGTTTAAGTAAAAAAAATAAGAAAAATATTTTGTTGTTCGAAAATATATTATCAAAACATTGTATAAGGATTGGTGTTTTATTAGTAAAAAATTTGTATTACAATATTTTGAACCTTATCTGCTGGGGGTTGCCAAAAGACTGTAAATATAAATTTAAAATGAACTATTTTAGCAATTCATTATCCTTGCTAACAGAGTTTGTACTAGTATATTTTGGTAAAAATTTTAAAACTAAAGAAAAAATTATTGCAAATCTAAGTGATATTTTGAGTTATATATACATTAGTTACACTGTAATTAGCTATAGTAATAAAAATTCGAAAATGGGCGATAATAATTTATTCTTATGGTCTATTGAATATCTGCAATTTAAAATACTTGATTCTTTTAAATGTGTTTTTTCACTTATACCAAATATATTTTTCTCTAAAATCCTTAAATTAATGTTTTTCCCATTTGGTATAAATTTACATAAAAAATATTTGCATTTTGATCTTAAAGTTGTGAATGATATTGCTTGCAATGATCAACTGAGAGATAATTTATCTAGGAGCTGTTACAGAGGTGATGATACTAGTTATATTAATGTAATTGATAGTGCTATGAAAAAAACGCCTATAGTAAAAGACATATTTAAAAAATTATCTATCCATGGTATAAAAAGATCCCAGATCCGCACTTTAGAACAAATTAAGGAATTAGAAAAAAAAGAACATTTTATGAATATTCTAAGTGCTGAGGAAATTAATGACTTGAAGGAATATACGATATTGGTTGAACAGGTTATACAGGTAGATCATTTTAATAATAATTTTAAGGAATGACATGAATCAAGAAAAAGCAATTTATTTAGTTGATGGGGTCAGAACTCCTTTTATTAAATATAAAGGTAAACCGGGTTTATTTAGAGGATCCGATCTAGGAGTATTTGCATTAAGAAGTTTGCTGAATAAATTAAACATTAATTCTGAGGATATTGATGAGATGATAGTTGGGTGTGTAGCTTCTCGTGCTGAAGAAGCAAATATTGCTCGTTATATTGCTATAAGAGCCGGACTTAAAGTAAGTACTCCTGCCTGGACTGTGGGAAGAAACTGCGGATCTGGTATGCAAGCAGTAGATAGTGCTTTATGTCAAATTAAATTAGGTAGATCAGAGTTGGTGATTGCTGGAGGAGTTGATTCTCTAAGTAGAACACATATGTTGATTAGAGATCCGCTAGTTGAAATTCTTGCAGGTTGGAGTAGATCTTCGTTTATTAATAAACTTAGAATATTAAAAAAATTAAAACTAAAATATCTTTTGCCAGAATCTGCTTTAGTACGAGGTTTATGTGATCCTCTAATAGATCAATCTATGGGGGCGACTGCTGAGAATTTAGTTGAGAAATTTAATATCTCTAGAAAAGAACAAGATGAATTTGCTTTACAATCTCACCAGCGTTTACAAGCTGCAATAGATAATAATTTATTAAAAGATGTTATCCCAATTGCTGGGGCTACTGGTGAGGTTTTCACAAGCGATGATGGAGTAAGAAAAAATACAAGTTTAGAAGATTTGGCTAAATTGAAACCATATTTTGATAAAAAATATGGCTCAGTGACAGCAGGAAATAGTTCACAAATTACTGATGGTGGAGTAATGTTATTAATTGCTAGTGAAGATGCAGTTAATAAATATAAAT
The DNA here is from genome assembly GCA_013215905.1 of Legionellales bacterium. The sequence continues at coordinate 4,601 of JABSQI010000062.1, forward strand.
TAGTACCGAGAGCAAAAATTATTGATTGCAAATGGGCTGGATTAGAGCCTAGTGTTATGGGGTTAGGGCCCGCATTTGCTATCCCAAATTTGCTGATTAGTAATAGCAAAAAACTGCAAGATATAGACTATTGGGAAATAAATGAAGCTTTTAGTGTACAAGTCTTATCTTGCTTATCTGCATTAAATTCCAAAGAGTTTTGTCAAGATAATTTAGGGTTGAAAGAAACTTTTGGAGAAATCTCTAGAGATAAATTAAATATTTACGGTGGGGCAATAAGTTGTGGTCATCCACTTGGAGCTAGTGGAGCAAGACTGTTATTACATTTATTATCTGCTCTTGAAAATAATCAGGGAAAATTTGGTGTTGCATCTCAATGTATAGGTGGTGGCCAGGGTGGGGCAATGCTAATTGAAAAAATTTAGTAAGGGGTTAGAGAATGATAGATTTAAAATATGTAAATTGGAGTGTTAAAATTGATGCAGATAGAATAGTTTGGTTAAGCATTAATGTACAAGATAGATCCGCTAATATTTTAACAAAGCAAGCTTTAGATGAATTAGAAAAAATTACTGAAAATTTATCTGAAAATCGTCAAGAATATGATGGAATAATTATTGATTCAAAAAAATCAACTGGATTTATTTTAGGCGCCGATATTATAAATTTTGTGAATTATTCTAAAGATGACATAGAAAAGCTTTTAATTCAGGGGCAGAGAATTTTTTATCGTTTGGAGAAATTAAGTAATACCGTTTGTTTGATTGATGGATTTTGTTTAGGAGGTGGTCTAGAGTTAGCCTTGGCATGTGATTATAGAGTTATATCAAAAGAATCCAAACTTGGTCTACCAGAGGTAACTCTTGGAATATTACCTGGTTGGGGAGGCACAGTACGTCTTCCACGATTAGTAGGATCTTTCCATGCACTGAATATGATGATTACTGGGAAGCCTATTAAAAGTATGAAATGTAAGAAGATAGGTTTAGTAGATGAAGTTGTATCATGTAGACAATTAAAAAATGCTGGTAGATGGTTTGTAAAAAACAAACCAAAATTAAGAAAGCTTCCAATATATGAAAAAATATTTTCTATTAAATTTATCAGAGATTTATATCATGAAATAGTATGTAAGAAAGTTAAGAAGAAGGTAAATAAAAAACACTATCCTGCTCCTTATAAAATAATTAAAAATTGGTCACTTTCTTTACGCAAAACAAAGATACTGTATGAAAATGAAAGAAGAACATTCTTACAGTTGATAGATGGTAGTTATACAGCAAAAAATTTAATTAGAGTGTATCAGCTGCAGCAAAAATTAAAAAAATACGCTATTAATAAAACTGAAGTGAAACATATTCATGTTGTTGGTACAGGAATAATGGGTAGTGAAATAGCAGCTTATTGTGCTTTAAAAGGTTTTAAAGTAACTTTCTCTGATACTCAATTAAATACTTTAGGAAGATTGATGAAGATGGCTAATAAAATATTTTGTTTCCGATTAAAAGGCGCTAAACTGGAAAGAGCTTTTGATAGGTTGATTCCAGACTATAATGCCTACGGTTTGCAGTCTGCTGATCTTATAATAGAAGCAGTTTCAGAAGATTTAGAAATTAAGCGTGCTGTTTGGAAAGATATTAATAATAAAGCTTCTAATACAGCAATTTTAGCTACTAACACATCTAGTTTACCATTATCAAGTATATCTAATATGCTTGATGATCCTAAACGTTTAATAGGGATACATTTTTTTAATCCTGTTAGTAGAATGCCATTGGTAGAAGTTATTTTTGAAAATAATAGAGATAGTTCTTGCTTTGCGGAAGCATTAAATTTTGTAAGAGTTTTAGGGAAATTACCTTTGCCCGTTAAAAGTAGCCCTGGCTTTTTAGTTAATAGGATATTAATGCCATATATTGTCGAAGCTTTTATAATATTAGAGGAAGGGGATATTTCTAAAGAAACGATTGATTATACCATGAAGCAATATGGTATGCCTATGGGACCAATTGAGCTTGCAGACGTTGTTGGTCTAGATATATGTTTAAGTGTAGGCAAGAAATTACAAGATTCATTGGGAATAGAAATACCCTCTAAAATACAGAAATTAGTTTCTGCTGGAAATTTAGGTAAAAAGACAGGTAGAGGGCTATATGAATACAGTAATGGGAAAATGATTAATTCTCTGGCGAAAAGTAATTTGAAATATAGGGTAGATGTTCGTGATAGACTGATATCTAAGATGGAAATAGAGGCTAATGAGTGTTTGAGAGATAGCATTGTTGAAGATAAAGATATGATAGATGCTGGCATGATATTTGGGACTGGTTTTGCCCCTTTTAGAGGAGGATTATTACACCAAAAAAATCCCTAATAAATTTATTTAGCTATTAATATAATTATAGTTTATAATTATATTATCATTAGATATGTTTTTAATGTGTCATAAGACATTGTTGTTATGTTGATTTAAATATTTCTTAAATTTCTATGATAAAAACTTGTATTGAAGCGAAATTGGCTTTAAGTATTCTTTTATGTATTTTAATAATTAATTCTCGGGCAGAGGTATTTGAGATACAGAATAAGAGTTCTGATATTATTGGTAGTACTAAGCATATTATTGCTAAACCAGGAGATACTTTGTTCTCAATAGGTAGAGATTTTGATATTGGTCATGTTGAAATGATAGAAGCTAATCCGCATATTGATCCACAGAATATCATTGAATATCCTCTAGAGATAGTTATTCCAAGCGAGTTTATTTTACCTCCTGGTCCAAGAAAAGGCATTGTCATTAATCTAGCTGAGCTTAGGTTGTATTATTTTCATAAAAATGAGCCGCTGGTTACATCTATACCGATTGGTATAGGTAGGGAAGGATGGAATACCCCAGTTGGGAAGACGACTATAGTTGAGAAAACTAAAAACCCTAAATGGTTTCCAACCAAAAATATTATAGAAGATTCGAAGAAAGAAGGGATTTTTCTACCTAAAGTTATTGAGCCAGGGCCAAATAATCCTCTGGGGAAATACTCTCTAAGATTAGGGTGGACTGAATATTTAATGCATGGCACGAATCATCCAGAAGGTGTAGGAAGAAGAAGTAGTGCTGGATGTATTAGAATGTTTCCAGAAGATGTTGAGCATTTGTTTAATTTAGCTAATATTGGCACTTCTGTGAGGATAATAAATGAACCTGTGAAAATTGGAAAGATAGGTTATGAAATATTTATTGAAGCTCATGCTCCTCTAAGAGAAGATATAGATTTGTCACAAGATTGGGTAACTATTGTTAATAAAGTATGTGAAGATACGAAAAAAAATATAGTTATTAATTGGAGTGTTATGCAGAATGCTTTAAACTACCATTTAGGGGTTCCTGTATTAATAAGTAGAAAACTAAGATAGAAAATTTCTTGTATATAATAGACTAAATTCATTAATTCTAAATTTTTTTTATTATATTAAACTTTAATTTTTTGACTTATATTTTGACAAAATTTTATTACATTTTCTCACTTAAACATGCAGCTTTGTACACGTGTACCATTTCATGCCAAAAAGACTATGAGATGAAAATTATGCAATATTATGTAACATTCATCTTGCTAACACGC
>JABSQI010000063.1 GCA_013215905.1 Legionellales bacterium
TACCATTGGTGGTGAGTATATGAAATCAGATATTGAGTCTCGTATTAATATATATTTACCACTTACAAAGTAAAAATCTATTAAGGACTATGATTTATATCATGTAAGATATAATGGCCGTAATACAAGAATTAAAGCTAATAGGGAAAATGTATCTGAAGTTGCTCTTGGAGGGTTTGATCTTGAGGTCGGTAGTGCATTGCCTATGCATAGACAATTAAGCGGGTTTTTAGCATTTTATCATTTTGGAAATAGTAGTAGTAAAGCAAAATCAATTAATGGGATCAGATTTAGATCAAATTATAATTTTACTGGATGGTTTGCAGTCGAGGGAGAATGTAGTAAAGATAAGGTAGCTGGGTTAGTTAGCTATCTAGGAGTTAAATTAAATTGGAGTCCTTCAGCTAATAAATCTAAGACTTCACTTAGAAAAAGAATGAATAAGAAAATGACTCAATTACCAGTTAGAGATATTGATGTTGTAAATCAAGAAGTTGATCTTAGTAAGCAATTATTTGAGTATCTAGCTAAGGGTAAAGTTCACCCATATATTCATGAAGAAGCTGGAAGTTCTATTCAAATTGATTCGAATATCGAAGTTGTTAGGTCAATTGAAGAATTAAATGCTTTAAAAGCTGGTAAAGCAAGTAACTTTGTACTTCTCCAAGGTGGAGATAAATCTCCTGAATATATGGGGGTTGATAATGACTTGAATAAAGTTGAACTTGTTAGCGGTGATAAAAAGAAATATGCTGTTAAAGAGGCAGATAGCAAAGTGCGTGAAAAATTTAAAGCTGAGAAAATTAATACTAAAGTAATGGAAAAGACTAATGGTAGTGATGGTGTGGCAAAACAGGCTGCTTTGAAAAATGTTACCAAAACTAAGATAAAAAAGAAAACAATATCATATGAAGAAGCGGTTGACCAAAAGATGTTGTCTTCTAAGGATGCTATAACTGCGTCTGTAAGAGAGCAGATAGGGAAGAATCCAGAAGATACGAAAGCTATAGATAATATTATCAAGAAGGCTAGTGATATTAACACTAGTAACGAAGATATAGTTGAAGGATTGATGTCTGTATTTATCCCTGAATCTAAAGAGGAAGCTGAGAGGATGTATGGTGATGAAGAAGGAGGTAATCAAGGTGGGGTTCCGCCAATAAGCGGTGCAATCATTAATGGAATTGCTAAACATTTAACAAGCGATGAAAGCGAACTAGATGCTAACTACAAAATGCATAAGACAGACGTTATTAAGGGAGCTAAAAAAGCATTTCAAAAAGGTAATGATAAAACGGTAAAGCTTATCAATGAGCCTGAATTGCTAGCTATGTACAATGCTAAGAAGAAGGCCGGGCTTTTAGATATGCATTTTGCTAATATGATTTTAGAGCGTGAGCCTAATGATCCTAATGATCCTAATCCTCCTAATAATGATTCTAGTTTTCTTACTGAGAAAGATCTATATGATAGTGGAGCATTTCGTAAAGATATGATTGTAGGGGCTGTCTTACATAAAGAGAATCAAGAACAGAGAAATAGTGGTAACAATAATCCACTTAATCTGGATAATATCTTTAATGAGCAAAGAAATCTGACAGGTAACAGTCTAACTCCTACTGAATTTGCAAGAGGATATTATGAATATAGGCAGGGTTCAGGAGATAATAATAATAATATACGTGAAAGATTAGCGTCTGTGAATGGTATAACCAGAGATGATGCATTAGTTGCAGAATTTGCAGTTTACAAAGAGAGAGGTGTTCCTATCAAAAATATGAACGAAGGGGCAATGGAAGAAATTATTGATGGTAAAATGAATAACAAGGCCGACGCTCTTAAATATGGTGAGTATGTAGCAGCAGCTCAACAAAATGGGGTAACTGAAGATACTATTCTTGATAATAGCTTGGGAGGTTTATTCGAGAAAGTTTCATCTCCAGACCATACAAAAATGATTGTAAAACTAGCTGATGAGATTGAAGTTAGTCAGAATAGCATAGTAAAAACAGCTTATAATAAAAACATACCAAAGGGGCATCTAGATGCATTAATACCAGAGGGTATACTAACTGCTGTAGCTATTAATGCTTTCTACAATCCATAATTAGATAAGTACTTATCCAAGCGTACTAAATCCTAACATTATTTGTATAGTGTTGGGATTTAGTTTATCTATAATATAAAAAAAATTTCATAAAATTTATAATATTGTTAACTTATTGTTTGTAGGCAGTTGACAAAATTATTACGAATGGGTAATGTTAATATTTTAAACGGAGGATTAAGATGAATCTATTAGCAAATAATCCAGCAAAATCTTTTAGACTTGCGCTTGTTGATACTAGTTTGGCAACTAAAGTTATTATTGCAAATATATTTTTAATCTTATCTGCTAAAATTTCTGTGCCTTTTTATCCTGTTCCGTTAAGTTTACAAACTTTGGCAATAATGGCTATAGCATTATTTACAAATAGAAAAATTGCTATGGTATCGACAACACTATATTTATTAGAAGGGTTGCTAGGCATGCCTGTATTTACCACAATGGAATCAGGTCCTATAGTTTTTTTAGGTACTAGAGGGGGGTATTTATTAGGGTTCTTACTATTAAGCTATGTATGTTCAACCTCATAGGAAATCGTAAAAAATAATTTTTTAAATACACTTATTATTCAGTTTGCAGGGTTGGCCTGTGTGTATGTTCTAGGTGTAGGTTATTTAACATTGTTAATAGGTTTTAATAAAGCTGTATATCTTGGTTTGTTACCTTTTATGTTTGGGGCTGTTTGTAAGGTGTTTTTGGTTGCTTTGGCTAATAATTTTTATCATAGATTTCGCGCATAAATTTATCTGTAAAAATTTTGATAGATTGTTGAGACAAGACCTGCAATATATATCAAGGAAACTTGCTTGATTTTAGTTAAATACTTTAGGTATAAGATGAACCCGGTTTTTTGGAGATGTCAACATGCAAATGAGAGTTGCAGAGTATTTATGGATAGATGGTGCTAATCCAACTGGAGCGCTAAGATCTAAATCGCGTACAGTTATTTTTCCTAATTTGGATAGTCAACAACCACAATTATCAGACTTCCCTCGCTGGAGTTTTGATGGATCTTCTACTAATCAAGCATTCGGAGAAGACTCAGATTGTATATTACAACCAGTCAATTTTTTTAATGATCCAATTAGTGATGGGAATTATATAGTTTTATGTGAAGTTTTAGATGATTATGGTGTTCCCCATTCTTCTAATAAGAGAGCACAATTAAGGCAAATTCTTGATGATGGAGGAGATGCTTATGATATGTGGATAGGGTTTGAGCAAGAATATACTATGTTTAAGAAAAATATACCCTTAGGATGGCCAGAACATGGTTACCCAGCTCCCCAAGGGCCTTACTATTGTGGTGTAGGATCAGAGCAGATTTTTGGCAGAGAACTGGCTATTAAACACAGAGATGCTTGTTTAAAAGCTGGAATTTTATATTTTGGTATGAATGCTGAAGTTATGCCTGGACAATGGGAATATCAAATTGGTTATAGAAATTTTTCAGATGAAAATGTTAGCGCATTAAATGTTTCAGATCATTTATGGGTCGCTAGATGGTTGTTGCACAGATTAAGTGAAGATTTTAACATTCATGTATCCCATGAGAATAAACCTATTAAAGGAGATTGGAATGGAGCTGGTATGCATACTAATTTTTCGACATCAGCCATGAGAGATCGCCTTAAGGGTAAAAAAACAATAGATGATATTTTATCTAGATTGAAGGTTAAACATAAACAACATATTAAGTATTATGGACATGGCTTAGAGGAAAGACTGACTGGTAGGCATGAAACTTCTACATTAAATGAGTTTTCCTTTGGAATAGCTAATAGAACCTGTTCAATCAGGATCCCCAGGCTAGTAAAACAGAAAGGTTGTGGTTATTTAGAAGATAGGAGACCGGGTGCGAATGCGGATCCTTATGTAGTATCTGCATTACTTCTTTCTACTATTGCATGTATTGAATTTAGTGATATTGAAGTAAAAACTGGTGATGTTCGTGAGCTAGAATGTGTATAGTTGATTTTTTTAGTTTTACTAACGTTTGTTAATATCAATATAATCTCTTTTTGTATTGCCCGTATAAAGTTGTCTGGGTCTTCCTAATTTCACTTTGTCGCTAATCATTTCATGCCAATGAGAAATCCACCCAACTGTTCTAGCAATAGCAAAAATTACAGTGAATAGCTGTGTAGGTATTCCAAGTGCGTTTAAGGTAATTCCGGAATAAAAATCAACATTTGGATATAGGTTTTTTTCAATAAAATATTCATCTTGAAGAGCAATTTTTTCTAATTCTAGTGCTGTTTGGAATAATGGAATGTCTTGTACATTGAACTCTTCTAGTATTGCATGACAGCTCTCTCTGATAATTTTGGCTCTTGGATCATATTCTTTATATACTCTGTGACCAAAACCCATTAATCTAAATGGATCATTTCTATTTTTTGCTTTTGCGATATATTCTGGAATTCGATCAGGAGTGGATATTTCTCTTAACATTTTAAGGCATGCTTCATTAGCCCCTCCATGGGCTGGTCCCCAAAGCGCTGCTATTCCTGAAGATATACAGGCGAATGGGTTGGCTCCAGTAGAACCTGCAATTCTAACTGTAGATGTTGAAGCATTTTGTTCATGATCTGCATGTAGGTTTAATATTCTGTCTAAGGCTTTTTCTGCGATAGGATTGACATGATACTCTTCTGAAGGGGTGCCAAACAGCATATGTAAGAAATTTCCAGTATAAGAAAGGTTATTCTTTGGGTACATGAAAGGTTGGCCGATAGCATATTTATAACACATGGCGGCAATAGTAGGCATTTTTGCTATTAATCGATGTGCCGCTATTTTACGATGTATTGGATCATTGATATCTAATGAATCATGATAAAATGCTGATAATGCTCCTACGACTCCAACCATAATTGCCATAGGATGAGCATCACGGCGAAAACCATTATAAAATTGTCTCATTTGTTCGTGGACTATTGTGTGTGTTCTAATTGAAGTAGAGAATTTCTCAAATTCAACTGTATTTGGTAATTCTCCGTTTAGCAATAGATATGCTGTCTCTATAAAATTAGATTTTTCTGCAAGTTGCTCTATAGGATACCCCCTATATAGCAATTTTCCTTGGCGTCCGCTTATATAAGTTATTTTTGATTCACATGAGGCTGTATTTACGAATCCAGGATCGTAAATATACATATTCTCTTTTTGTAGCTTTTCTATTTGAATAACATCATTACCAATAGTTGGTGATATGATTGGTAGTTCTAATGTTTCTTTTTGATCATTAATGATCATATTTACTTTGGGTTCATGCATTGAATTTCTTTGTTAATTAAGAATTATTTTCCATTGTATTAATTTATTAATGCTAAAACATTATTTCTTGAACATTTTTTAGTTAGCATCTATATTATAGTATATTATATTTTGACATATGTTTATATAAATTTTAGTCTATTGCCAGAGAGCATTCATTATGCAGAATAAAAAACCAATATACCTTAATATTTTCCAATTTAAATTTCCATTTACAGCCATAGTATCTATTTTGCATAGGATTTCGGGAGTTATTTTATTCTTTTTCATCCCTGGTATTTTATATTCTCTGGATTTGGTACTAGATACTAAAGAAACATATGATTTATTTGTTAGCTATGTTTATTCAAGTAAACTTATTAGATTCACTATATGGTTTTTTGCACTAGCTTTTTTTTATCATACTGTAGCTGGAATTAGGCACTTACTAATGGATTTTGGAAAATTTGAGTCAAAATTATCTGCTAGTATTAGTGGAAAGATAATATTTTTGTTGGTAATTATTTTTGCTATTTGGAGTGGTAGATATTTATGGGAAGCGTAGCAAGGTCTAATAGAGGATATATAGAATTTATTATTCAGCGTTTAAGCGCAATATATATGTTGTTGTATATCCTAAGTCTTTTAACAATTATTTTTATCAATAAAGATTTAGATTTCGAAATAATTCAGGATTTATTTTCTTTGATGCCTGTTAGAATATTTACTCTGGTTTTTATTATTTCAATTCTATCTCATAGTTGGATTGGGATGTGGACAATCGCTACTGACTATATAGGTAATTTATTTGTTAGAAATTTGTATTTTATTATAGTCTTTGGCGCTTTATTTTTTTATTTAATTTGGTCCATAGAAATTATTTGGGGTTTTGAGTGAAAATAGCAAATGATTTATTTGATGTGGTAATCATAGGTGCAGGTGGGGCAGGTATGAGGACAGCCCTACAGTTGGCTACATCAGGTCAAAATGTAGCGTTGATATCCAAAGTTTTTCCTACTAGATCTCATACAGTTTCAGCACAAGGTGGAATTACTGCTGCTCTTGGCAATATGGATGAGGATGATTGGCGTTGGCATATGTATGATACTGTGAAGGGCTCAGATTATTTAGGTGATCAAGATGCTATTGAGTATATGTGTAAAAATGGGCCTGAAGTAGTCTATGAACTAGAACATATGGGAATGCCATTTTCCAGAAACGATAATGGTACAATTTATCAAAGGCCTTTTGGTGGCCAGTCGAAAAATTTTGGTAAAGATCAAGCCACAAGAACCTGTGCTGCTGCAGATCGTACTGGACATGCATTGTTACATACTTTATATCAACAAAATTTGCGCGCAGGCACTAAAATTTTTAGTGAATGGTATGCAATTGATTTAGTGCCATCAATTAATGGTAATGCAATTGCTGGAGTTGTTCTTCTTTCAATTGAAACAGGAGAGTTATTATTTGCAAAGTCTCGAGCAGTAGTTTTAGCGACTGGAGGGGCTGGAAATATCTATCAGTCTACTACTAACGCTCTAATTAATACAGGCGATGGTATGGGGATGGCATTAAGGGCAAATTGTGTGTTGCAAGATATGGAAATGTGGCAATTTCATCCAACAGGGATTGCTGGAGCGGGAATGCTAGTTACTGAAGGTTGTAGAGGTGAGGGAGGATATCTACTTAATGTAAATGGTGATAGGTTCATGGAACGATATGCTCCAAATGTAAAAGATTTAGCTTCCAGAGATGTGGTCTCGCGTGCGATTGCTATTGAAATTAGAGAGGGCAGAGGATTTGAACGAAATGAAATTCAATATGTTGAATTAAAAATTGATCATTTAGGCGCTGATATTATTAAAAAGCGTCTTCCAGGAATAAGAGAACTATCTATTCAGTTTGCACACGTAGATCCTATTGAAAAACCTATACCTGTAGTTCCTACTTGTCATTATAGTATGGGAGGAATTCCAACAAATTTTAATGGCCAGGTTATTAAACCTAATATTGATGGCGAAGATGAGGTTGTAGATGGATTATATGCAGTTGGTGAGTGCGCATGTGTTTCTGTTCATGGTGCTAATAGGTTAGGTGGGAACTCTTTATTAGATTTAGTCGTGTTTGGTAGAGCTACTGGGAAGCATTTAGAGAATAAGGCTGAATATGCTACTCCTGATATTACGAAGGTCTCTGAGATATTAGATTTTATAAATAATTTAGATAAGAATAAAACCGGGGAAAGTTATATTGCTATTAGAAGGTCAATGCAAAAAACTATGCAAGATCATTTTGGTGTCTTTCGCGCTGAAGAATCTATGAAAAAAGGTTTGCAAAATTTAACTGAGTTAAGAGAAAGGTTAAATTACGTTTTACTTGAAGACACTAGTAAGGTATTTAATACGAATAGAATTAATATATTTGAGCTTAGAAATTTAATGTCGGTGGCTTGTGCAACTGCGTATTCTGCAATTAATCGCAAAGAGAGTAGGGGCGCCCATTCAAGGGAAGATTATCCAAACAGAGATGATCAAAATTGGCTTAAGCATACAAATTACCATGAAGATGATTTGGTTTCTTATCGTAATGTTAATATGTCACCGAAAACAGTTGATACTTTTGTGCCCAAGGAAAGGGTTTATTAATTTTGGAAGTTGATATGACTATGAAGAATATAGAATTTTCTATTTATAGATATAATCCAGAAAATGATAAGTCAGTCTATATGCAAGAATATACTTTGGAAATTGAAAAAGGTCAGGATCTTATGCTATTAGGTGCATTAGAGAGAATTAAAGATGAGAT
>JABSQI010000064.1:0-3281 GCA_013215905.1 Legionellales bacterium
ATTTCTAATTCAGATAGTTTATTATTAGTAAATATAATAATTAATTTATTGAAGTCAAAATTATCGTTGACTGTCTCTAGTGTGAATATTTCTTTATTAGAAATTTTTGTCAATAACACTTTAAAATGATTGTCATAATCAAAATTTTCATCTATTAGTAAATTTAAAACATTAAATTGTTTGAGAGATGTAATATTCTGTACTGTAACTTGATCAAGGTCTTTATCATATATCCATAATTTTATTTTATTTTTCACTATTATTTGCTCATTAGGCCGGAATACTTCCCAATAAAAATTATTAGGTTTTTTCAGTAACAAATGTCCGATAGAATGTTCTATTATATTACCATGTTGATCATAAGTATTTTGAGTAAAATTAGAGGAAATTGTTTTAAATTTACCTAAAGCAAGTTTAAATCTATCAGTAGAATTCTTTATTTCTAAACCAAAGCTTTGAAAATTAATCACCAACAATAAAATTATTCTAATTAGCTTAGCCATAAAATTTATCTATCAAGAATTACAATAAAACTTCTCTAGATCCATTATTTTGCATGGGAGATACTGCTCCTGCCACCTCCATAGCTTCTACTATTGAAGCAGCACGATTATACCCTATTCTAAATTTTCTTTGTATACTTGAAACAGACACCTTCTTAGTTTCACGAATAAAGTTTAAGGCGTCCTCATATAGTTCATCTTGTTCTCGATGCTCTCCTCCTTGAGTGAGAGCAGCAACTCCATCAACTATTGCTTCAACATATTCGGGCTTCCCTCTCTTTTTTAATTCCCTGGTCACTTTGTGAACTTCATGATCTGCTACAAAAGCTCCATGTACTCGTATTGGACTACCCAACCCCGGTGGTAAATACAACATATCACCATGCCCTAACAATTGTTCTGCTCCTTGTTGATCCAATATTGTTCTTGAATCAATTCTAGATGATACTTGATAGGCTATTCTGGTTGGAATATTCGATTTTATTAACCCAGTTATAACATCAACTGATGGTCTTTGAGTAGCTAATATCATATGGATCCCAGCCGCTCTTGCTTTTTGGGCTATTCTTGCAATCAATTGTTCTACTTTTTTACCAACCACCATAATCATGTCAGCAAATTCGTCTATTACAATTACAATATGTGGTAATTTTTCTATATGGTCAGTATTAGATTCTGATGGCTTATTATCTAATATCTTTTTATTTTAACCAGAATTATTTCTTACCCCCACCTGAGCCATAAGACTATATCTACGTTCCATTTCTGCAACACACCATCTAAGAGCATTAGCCGCTTCTTTCATATCAGTTACCACAGGAGCTAATAAATGGTGTATATCTTCATATACAGAAAGTTCTAACATTTTAGGATCCACTAAAATAAGTCGAACGTCTTCTGGAGATGACTTGTATAACAAGCTAATAAGCATAGTATTAATACCTACAGATTTCCCTGCCCCCGTTGTCCCAGCCACTAATAGATGTGGCATCTTAGCTAGATCAACAATTACAGGATAACCGGAAATATCTTTACCTAAAGCAAGCACCAAAGACGCTTTAGATTTTGAATATTGTTCAGTTTCTAATACTTCACTCAATAAAACCATCTCACGATCTTTATTAGGTAACTCTAATCCTACATATGTTTTACCTGGAATAACCTCAACAACTCTGACACTAGTAACTGAAAGTGATCTTGCTAAATCTTTAGATAAAGAAGTTATTTTACTAGCTTTAATACCAGGAGCTAATTCAATTTCAAAACGAGTTACAACAGGCCCGGGCTGAATTCCAACTACTTCGGCTTTTATACCAAAATCTGCTAATTTTTGTTCCACTTCTTTGCTCAATCCTTCTAAATAAGTTTTATCAATTTGTACTCGAGAATCATCACTTTTTTGATCCAGCAATGCTAAAGATGGTAAAGGTTTATCATTTTTCAATATAGGAGCTTTTATTGAGCTAGTATCTTTCAAACTACTTGGCTCTTTATTTTTTTCTTCTTTTTTAGAAAATGTATTTGCTAATCTAGTTTGGATTTTGTTCTTTACAGTATTCGAATTACTTTTTACTTCATGAGACATTTTTATTATATCAAATTTATTTGCAACATCTTGCTTTTGAATTTTCTTGTTATTTCGATAGGACAATATCTGTTTTTTAAAGTTTTGAAAGATATTTTTAATATAATCAATTAAATATCTGGATGTTTTAATAATATTTATTGTTAGTTTTTGTCCTAATTCAAACCAAGATATTCCTGATAATAAAGTAATGCCAATCAAAAAAAATGTACAAAGAAAAATCAATGATCCTATAAAATTAAATACCTCCATGATCCCAAAACCAACATAATCCCCTAAAATACCACCAGAACTGTATGGCAAGCCCTCACCTGTATCAAGAAATAGCAAACTTAAAATAGCACTAACTGAAATTATCGATAGAAATAAGCCTAATAACTTCAGTATTAACAAATTGTAATTAACTTCATCTACTTTATATTCTTTGACAACTTGAAAAGTGGCATAAACCAAAATAATTGGAAAAAGATATGCTAGATATCCAAAAAAATGGAAAAATAAATCCGAAAACCAGGCTCCAACATAGCCTGCAGAATTTTTAATAGTATTTTCGTATCCAATTTTTGACCACCCAGAATCAGATTGATCGTAAGATAATAGAGCAATATACAAAAATATCGCTATAGATACAGATAATAATTTACAAGCCTCTTTAAGTAACTTTACAATATGTTTATTAGATGAGTTTACCTTACTAACTTTATGAGAAGCCAATTTTTGCATATTTTATAACCATAAATGAATATTGGTACACTAGTATAGCATTTTTTTAGAAGGACTATAACATGAACAATCACCATAAAATAATAATTTTAGGCTCTGGGCCCGCAGGTTACACTTCAGCTATATACGCTGCTAGAGCAAATTTAGAACCTACAATTATTACTGGAAACGAGCCTGGAGGACAACTTACTACAACAACTGATGTTGATAATTGGCCTGGTGATAATGAGGGTGTATTAGGGCCAGACTTAATGCAACGAATGAAGGAACACGCTACTAGATTTAATACAAAGATAGTAAATGATCATATTCATTCTGTTTTACTTAATGAGAAACCTTTTATCTTAAAAGGAAATGATATCACGTATACATGTGATAGTTTGGTAATTGCAACTGGAGCATCAGCAAAATATTTAGGATTAGATTATGAACAGCATTATTTAAAAGCTGGTGGAGGAGTATCTGCTTGT
>JABSQI010000064.1:3291-8119 GCA_013215905.1 Legionellales bacterium
GCTAAATACTTAGGCTTAGAGTCTGAAACTAATTTTCAAGGTCGTGGTGTATCTGCATGTGCTACATGTGATGGTTTTTTCTATAAAGACAAGCCTGTTGTTGTTGTAGGTGGTGGAAATACCGCTGTAGAAGAAGCATTATATCTATCTAATATAGCTAGCAAGGTCACTCTCCTGCACAGAAGAGATAGTCTAAGAGCTGAAAAAATTTTACAAGATAAAATATTTAGCAAGACAAAGAAGAATATAGATATTTTATGGTTTACAGAATTAGAAGAAGTCATAGGAGATTCTTCAGGTGTAACTGGAATAAAAGCTAGAAATAATCAAAATAATGAAATTCACACAATTAATTGCGACGGTGTTTTTATAGCGATTGGGCACGTCCCAAATACTCAAATATTTAAAGATCAAATACAGATGAATAATGGAGGATATATAACTGTTAATAGTGGAGCAAAGGGTAATGCCACTGCAACAAGTGTTCCAGGGGTATTCGCAGCCGGCGATGTAATGGACAGTATCTATCGACAAGCAATAACCTCAGCTGGTTCAGGATGCATGGCAGCTTTAGATGCCGAAAAATATCTGGAACAAATGTATGCATAATACTTAATCAATCACATTTACTTTTTAATTTCTCTATTATTAGAACTGTGCTAGAATACTGTTTTAAACCTAATTTAAACATGATAATTTATGGCAAAAGAAGATAATATAGAACTTTCTGGAACAGTAATTGAAACATTACCTAATACTATGTTCAGAGTAGAATTAGTAAACGGTCACATTGTTCTTGCTCACATCTCAGGAAAAATGCGTAAAAACTATATCAGAATTCTTACAGGAGACAAAGTTAAGGTAGAATTAACCCCGTATGATCTCACTAAAGGCAGAATCACCTTTCGTGAAAAGAATTAAAGCGTATATAAAGTATTACAGGAGTTTTCTTGCAAACTATAATACTAGAATCTAATCACTTAGTTCGTGCTTGCTGGATATGTTTTCTAGCACTAGTATTACTTTTTATTGGCTTAGGCTTAATAAAGTTTATAGTTTTTCTATTATTTATCCACTTAACAAATGAGCTCTTAATTAAGCTATTTCATAAATATCTTCCTTTCTTGTCAAAAAAAACGCTTTTGTATATTACAGCTCTGATTTTTGTTTGCATAACTACTCTATTAATTACATTCGTAATACCAGCATTTATCAAAGATCTACCGCAATACGCTAATAAATTTTATGACTCTTTTAATTATCAATTTAACAATATAATACACTATTTTAATATCTCTTATGACATTTTAGACTTAAAAGTTAAATTATTCGCTTGGTTTAGACAGAATGTATCGCAAACAATTCTCTATATTCAAAAATTAAGTATGAATATTTTTCTATTTATAATTGCTTTAATATTTAATTTTGTTATCCAACATAATAAAATAACAAATGATAATAAAAGAACTTATACTGATAATACCTTACTTTCATATTTTGTGGCATTCACAACAAGTAAAATAGACACTTTTTATAATCATTTTAAAACTGTTATGTCTGCCCAATTAATAATATCACTAATAAACACTACATTAACATTCCTAATATTAGTAATTTTACAAATCCCACATAAAATTTCTTTAATAGTATTAGTATTTATATTTGGCCTTTTACCTGTTATAGGAAACATAATATCAAATATTTTAATATGCTCAGCTGCATTTATTTGGGCCGGGTTATGGCAAGTTATTGCTGCACTAGTCTTTTTAGTTAGTATTCATAAATTAGAATATTTTCTAAATAGTAAAATTATAGGACATTTTACCTCTATGCCAATATATATTACTCTATTATCACTATTAATAGGAGAAATGTTATTTCATATATCAGGTATGGTAATTGCTATTCCAACAGTATTATTTATCAGAGAAGAATTGCGCTCTATTCAAATCAGGACCCCAGAGTAGGCATATTATAGAAAACCTAGGAATAAAAAATAATTTATATAGATTGATTTTGAATAGTTTTTTAGGTATAAAAATTGTCTATAAATCAAAGTAAAATATTTTCGTTACTAAACTATACATTCTAACTTTATTCCAACAGTTTGCATCACATAAGTTTGGTAAAATCATTATTGTATAAGCAATAAATACAAGATAAAATAACTTACATATTAGATTAATTTGGATTTCAACTCAACTCAACTTAATTTGATTACAACATGAAAAATTTTATATTCACTAACAATTATGTTTTTTCACTCATTTGATTATATTTTCATTTTTCTACCTCTTGTACTTCTTCTTTATTACCTAAGTAGAAATATATTTCTTAGAAATATTATCTTAGTTATAGCAAGTTATATTTTTTATGCATGGGGTAATCCTTATTTGTCCATTCTATTGTTTGCATCTTCATTTGTTGATTATTTTATTGGAAAAAAAATACATGATTATAATATGCATCTTGATGGAGCTGCCAAAGAAATAAGTGTTGAGTATATTAACCGAAAGAAAAAAAGATTGTTGCTATGCAGCCTAGTTTTTAATATAGGGCTGCTAGCTTTTTTTAAATATTGGGATTGGCTAACAGAAATTTTATTTTATACTAGGAATGGACAGACAGTCCTTGATTTAAGACCATTCAAACATTATATAGATGTGCCTCCTGGTATTTCGTTTTATACTTTTCAAACTTTAAGTTACACTGCTGATATTTATCGAAGACAGTTTTCTCCCAAAGGTGGTTTTTTTGATTATTTAGCTTTTGTAGCGTTTTTCCCTCAATTAATAGCAGGACCAATTGAGAGAGCTAAGGACTTACTACCACAACTGACTAAACTTAGAACTAAAATTTCCGGTAAAGCAGCAGAATCGGCATTTTTCTTAATATCTTGGGGATTATTTAAAAAAGTTGTTTTTGCTGATAATTGTGGTCATTTAATTGAGAGATGCCAAGAAAACATTAGTAGTCCTGGAATTGGGTTAATTTTAATATTAGCTTTTGCCTGCCAAATATATTGTGATTTTAGTGCTTATTCTGATATTGCAAGAGGAACAGCTAGATTATTTGGTGTAAGATTAAAGAGAAATTTCTTAACTCCTTATTTTGCGATTAGTCCTAGTGATTTTTGGCAAAGGTGGCATATTTCTCTGTCTAGTTGGGTTAGAGATTATGTTTATATTCCATTTGGCGGCAATAGATGTAGCAAACCAAGAAACATTATTAATTTATTACTTACCATGTTTTTAATGGGTTTGTGGCATGGGGCAGGAGAATTTTTTGTATTATGGGGTATATATCATGGGTTGCTGCTAGTAATCTATAGGATGATGCCAATTGACAAATATTTAATTGCAAAATTTGGAGATTTATGGGGGAAAATTATTTCGATTGCTATAATGTTTCCATTTACCATGTTTGGATGGCTACTTTTCTGGTCAAAGAGTTATGAACAATTTTATCAAATCTTAAAGAGTGCTAGAAGAGTAGTATATTTCATAACGGATTTTAGCCGGATCACAATTGTCTTTTATGAACTAAGCTATGCATTAGCTTTATTTACTTTCCCAATAATTATTACAGAAATAATTGCCCTTAGATATAAAAGAGAGTTTGTTGATATTTATAAATTTCTCAAAGTTAGAACAAAAGTAATGCTTTACCTTATAATATTTTATGGAACATTAATCTTTGCTTCAAGAGGAAGCTATGATTTTATATATTTCCAATTTTAAAAGCTTATGAAAACTTATATAAAGAACTTTAAAAGCATTTGGATAAGCTTAATAATAATTTTATTAATTGAATTTATTATTATAATGACAACCCCTAAAGAATTATTGGAAATGAAAATTTATGATCAAATGTTTATTGATAGTCTTTTCGATAGAACTAATAGTGAAAAACTCAGGACAACCAGGATATCGTATTTTCTATTTAGAAAACAAAAGGAAATTAATTTTATTCAAATAGGAGATTCTTCTGGTTTACATGGTGTAAGACCCGCTATTACTAACGACTACCTTAGTGGACTTAAATATTTTAATATGAGTTGTTGCGCTCCTCAAGGTTGGGATGGACATCTTGCATTAGCTGAATGTTATACTAAAGAATTTGCAAAAATAAATAATCCTTTTTACATAGTATTATATTTTAATATATATAGCCCTCCAGGAATAATATCTTTTTTTAATAAAAAACTTCCAGAAACTTTAACTAAGGTTTCATCATGGAAAAATTTTGTTCCTCAAAAATTATCCTCTTTAAGTTATAGATATAAAATATTTCACGCAATCAATTATAGCAATATATATTATGGCATGAATTATGAAAAAATTTACAGGATAAGCAAGCAGAATTTAAAGACAACGGACATTCCTAGAGAAATGATAGATTCAGAAAAGCATAACCCCTATTTTATTGAATCTAAAAAATTACATTTAGGTTGGATCCAATATTTTGAAAAGCCAGAACGAAAGAGATATATGCCAAGAAAAATCGGTAAAGACATGTCGCTATGAAAAAAAAGGTTTAAAAATATATTTAGAAAAAATTAAAGAAGTAGTTGAAAGAAATGGAGGGAAATTAATTGTTATAGTAAATCCTGTTAGCTGTAGTGATGGCTCTGGGCAATTACAATTTTTGGCTGATCAATTTGAAGAGTTTAGAAATGAAAATCCAGATGTTATTGTTCCTTTTGATTTTATTACCACATGGAGTGAGAATGATTTTAGTGATCAGTGGCATTTAACGCCTGAAGCATCGATTAAAAATTCTCATAGGATAGGCAAGGCTTTGGCAAAAAAAATATTTTCTAGAAAAT
>JABSQI010000065.1 GCA_013215905.1 Legionellales bacterium
AAATTAGCTAATAGAGCATTCAAAGCAGTATACTCTTATGCGATAGGTCTTAGAGGCAAGCCAAGGTTTAAAGGTTTGGATAATTTATTTTTCATTTGATGAATCTGCCAGCTTTAATTTAACTAGATTAATATTTTGTTGAAATTTTATAAGGATATCTTTATTGGTTATGGTAGCTTCTACCTGTTCTGCCAAGATTAAAGCTTTTTGATATTGGATTAAAGCTTGCTTGGTATTGTTGTTAATTTCATAGGCTTGACCTAATAGGTAGTGATATCTTGCTACGAAATGATTATCATCTCCAAATATTTTTTTAGCAAACTCTAGGGCTTGTTGGTAGTATCTAATAGCTTCATTTTTATTTTTAGTGATTATGGTAGGCCATGCAATAGCAGGGGTATAATCCTGTGACATTGCTTGTGGTAAGTGGTCTTTAAAGTGAGGGCGTAAAATGCTGTATGTTTTTTCTATTTTAGATAAGGCTATTTTATAGTTTGCTAGTTGCTCATGTGATAGAGCCAGAGTATATAACGGGCTTCCAAGAGATAAATGATTATGAGATTTATAATAGAACTCTCTAATAGTTAAGTCTTTTTCTAACCATTGGATGGCCTCAAGGTAATTGCCCATACTAAATTCTACTAATCCTAGCCCTTGGTAGATTATTCCAGTTGATATATGGGATGGATTGTTATAATGGTCTTGGTTGATTTTTAGGGTTTTTAAAAATAGTTGTTTGGCTTTAGTGAAATTGCCGAGACTCCACTCAAGAACTGCTAGGTTTTGATATGGCCAAACTGTTGAAAGGAAATCATCAGGGTTGTTATGCTTTAATATATCTAGTGCTTCTGTGAGAAGTGCTCTAGCTATTGCATGATTGCCCACATATAATTCTAGAACTCCTGCGCTAGACATAACCCCATACAGGTTGGGGTTATTGGAATCGCTGATAATTTTTTGTTTGATTACAAGAGCTTTTTGGAAAAGTTTTTTAGATTCTTCAAAAGAGCCAAGTTTAAGTTCCATTGCGCCAAGCCCCGATAGAGTATTAGCTATATTTATGTTATTTTCGTCTTTGTAGTGGTTGGTTTGGATATCTAGGGCTTGTAGGTATAGGGATTTAGATTTAATATAGTTTCCTAATGCAGATTCCGTTCTAGCAAGATTATTAAGAGTATCAGCTAAGTTAATATTTTTGTTGTCTTTGTAGTGAGATTGTTTTATTTTTAGGATTTTTTTGTATAAAAAATTAGTGTTAGGATAATTGCCAAGCTTTAATTCTAATTGTGCTAAGTGGTTTAATATATTTACTAGTTTAATATCCTCTTTATTTTTATAGAGGCTTTCTTGGATGTTTAGAGATTGTATTAGTAGCTCATAGGCTAAATCATATTGACCGAAATATCTAGCTACGACTGCATAGTTATCTAATAGGGTTGCAGTTGTTATATCTGGCGGTGCGTATTTAGCTAATACATTGATATGAGACAAGAAGGATTTGGCTTTGCTCCAAGTGCTTGGTTTGCTTTTATCGAATTTTGCAAAAAACTGTTTAGCAAGATTAATAGTTTTGTTAAGCCATGTATTGTCTTTAGATTTATTTCTAAGTATTTCTTGCAAAAATTCATGGATTTTAAAAGATTTTTTATTTTTGTTTGCAGTTATTAAGGAATATTTTGCTAGCTGGTCGATGGCTATTAGTTTCTTATCTATTGGGAGATAATCAAAAAACTTTGTATTGATATTGATGGATTTCAAATAGGCTGATATAAATAGTATGTCTTTTGCCCCATCCTCTATATTAGAAAGAGAGATATCTAATGTTTGTTGTATGGGTTGATTGTCTTCTTTTTGATTTTTTGTATTGTACAGATTTATATAATCATTGATATTAGTGTTCTGTGTAATATAGGCTACAGCTTGCTTTAAGGCTAGCGGATAATGCTTAACAAGGGTTATTAATTTTGTGATATCTTCATTTGATTCATTAGGGAGTTGTTTTTTTACAAACTGTTTTGCTTCAATTGGGCTGAATATGTCTAGTATAAAGGTGTTTGCATTCCAATCTTTGTGTCTTGTACTAATTAGGATATCTATATTAGTATCAAATGACCATTGTTGATGCAGATTAGCAATATATTGCTGTACAGATTGTTCGTTGGGCGCATTATCTAAAACTATTAAGACACTATTGACGTTATGTTTTGTGTGTAGAGATTGATGAACTAATCTTTTAATAACCTCTTGATTTTTGTTAGCTGTATCAATTCCAAGGTTTTTAGCTATATCTATGTATGAATTATCTAGACTGTCTTTGGTATGGGCATTAATCCATAGGATGGCTTGGTATTGATTAGTTTCTAAGGCACGGTAGGTATATTCTGTTAGAAGCTCTGATTTACCAACTCCACCGACACCTGCTATGACTTGGATTGCCATATCAATATTAGTTGTATTTAGATTTTCTTTGATTTGTTTGATGATGTCTTCACGACCAGTAAAATTCCTATTTTTATGCGGAAGGTTATATACAAGAGTTTCTCTGCTTATTTCTACTGTTGGTTGTTTTGCTGGAAAGAATCCAATGTATGTTGCAAGAATGGCGGATATGCCGATAATGCTTGCAATGATAATAGTTCCCCATGAATTATTAGGTTTTTTGACTTGGGGGATTTCTTGTTTTTGCAGTTCGATGACTTCTTTGTAGATGGGACTATTTTTAAAAAAAGTAATGTATTTTAGCAAGTTATCATTGCGGTTAAGTTTTTTAACTTGAGGATAACGGTTAATTAAGAATTTAATAATATGATGGTAGAACTCTATTAGATTATCTGGATTATAAAACAATATGTTATCTAAGCCCTGTTGTTTCTCTCCAAGACAGATGAAGATTGCTCTATTATCATTAAGCTTATCAAGTTGCTCGGCGTTCTTTGATATATGCAAACAGAAATCATTTTTTTTGAGGCTCTTTTTGGTTCGTGGATAATTCTTAGATATTTTTCTAGTATGTAGATTGACTCCTAACGCTTTGATTGCATTAGATATATAGTCTACTCCAGGTTCTTGCTTATCACAAAAAATAGAGCATGCGCAGTAGATATTTAGCTTAGATAGTGCTTTAAATATTTGTTTGGCAATTATATTGTACTGCTCAGAAATGAAATATTGCTCGAAAATCTTGCGGAGTTCATTAACTTCTTGTTTTGTCAGGGTATCAAGAAACTTGCTGATCCCTTCTTTATCCTGTGATTTGGTTTTGTTTTTAACATTTGTTATATGAGTTCTAATAGATTTCTCACTTATTGCAAGTGCTTTTGCCAGAGCTTTGTGTGAATTAATCTGGTTTGAAAAACAACCAAGGATAATTTTTTCTGTTCGAGTGAATTGAATATTTTTTAAGCTCATTTTGGGGTTTTCTATTAGCAATATATTTAGTGTAGCTCATGTGAAGATGGGATTGTTTTTTCTTGATATGTCCGAAAAACATTTTTTTATTTTCGGACATATCAAGAAAAAAAATTATAGAGACAAGATATTGAAAAATATATTTATTTTCGGCTTTTGCGATTTTTGCTGAAATCCTATTAGGATGTTGACTCCATTTGTTTAGGTGTTGTAGGATATCTCTGATTAGAAAAGCTGTTTTATAGCTAATTTATAGGGTTATAGGCAACGACATTAGAGGTACGAACTCTAATGTCGTAATAAGATTCATACGAATAATCTTAAGCTCAGGTTATCAAAGGTTAGCTTGAGTGTAAAGAAGAAATTGTATCTTTTGCCTTAAGTTATTGTTTTACGAAAAGGTGATAAGATGCAAGAGATAAATCAAAATATAGAGCAAGCCAAAGATGGGTTGCGTCAAAGTCTAATACCTCTTGTTAGAGATGGTTATAGCTACCAGCAAGTTTTTGAGTTAGCGTTTGATGTCTTGGTCAAAGATTCTGGAATATCAGATATTGTTCTTAGAGAAGATATCAAAATTAATAAGCTTAATGAAATCAAAAATATTGTACTTGGCATGTTAGAGTCTGGGTTAACCGATGATAAGCTTGCTGTATTTATAGAAAATTCTGTGATTTTTGCAGTGATGGAGTATACAGGCGGTAATCAAGTAAAAGCTGCTAAGGTTCTTGGTTGGTCACGTGGGACATTAAGGACAAAATTAACCTCTTATTTTGGGACGACTCAGCTTGGTGGTGTTTTTCAGCGTAGTCTAAAGAAATTTAGGAAAAGAAAACAGGTTATTGATAACTTATGTGTGAGGGAAGATTAATTATGCAAGATTCTATTAGACATCAAGGTGAGACGCATATTAGCTATGTTGCTTGTGAAATGTTAAAGCATGGAGCAATTATTGGCGATTGTATTTCTTTTGTGGAGAAGCCCCTATATTTAGCTGCATTAAGACATGCAAAAGGCAATCAAGTTAAAGCTGCTAAGTTGATCGGAGTTGCAAGGCAGACTTTTAGGAAAAGAATATTTTTTTATTTTGGAAGCACTAAGCCGAATTTAGAGTTTTATGACATGAGGAAATATAGTGATTAGTGTTGTATTTGAGTCATATATAGTAGAGGGAAATAGAGCTAGAAAAGATCGTGCAGCTTTAATTATGTATAATTTGATCTGGAGCAAAGCAAGATTTAAAAATATTTTGAAAATTTTATTTTTTTTGTTGACAGATTTTGGGAATGCTTATAGAGTGATAAATAACGGTCACCGAGGTGGCGACCGCCACTTTAGAAAGATAGCTACTAACTATCTCCTAAAGTTAACACTAATAACTCAAGCAGGAGTCATTAATGCTAAAAATAGCTTATACAAAACTTATATTTATTTCAATCAAAAATTGTTGGAAATCTTTAAGGAGTTTTCTAATTTTGATTTTGGTGAATTGTTAATTCACAAATCGAGATTATTTTTAACCATTATAGAAAGGGATTTTCCAATGAATGATGCAATACAAAAATATACTAATACGATTACCCTTGGCGGTGAAATAGCGGACAACGTCCAACTAATAAAAACTATTAATGGTCAGAGGATCGCAACTGTAGTTTTAGCGACAACTGATACCTATAAAAATTTATATACCAACGAGCAAAATGAAATAGCAGAATTTCATAGGATAGTGTTCTTCGGTGAACTGGTAACCGATATATTGCAGTTTAAACTTGCCAATTTTATCGAGGTTACTGGTCAACTCCGTCAATGTTCAGAACAAAATTCATCTGGAGTAAAAAATTATTTTTCGGAGATTTGGGCAACGGATTTCAAGCAGATTAAGAATGAAAATAACGTGGTAAATATAATGGGGGGGACGTATGAGTAGTTTTGAAGAAAAATTTTTATTGGGTTATAAGCACGCTAAGTTTTTTGATAAATTCGGCAAAAATGTATATTCAGTATTGGGTGATATAGACCAATGTGGTTTTATTGATTTTTGTAGCTCAGGTGAAATAGCTGTAGCTGCTAATCGTCAAGAGATAGGAGAAGAGGTAGTTGAAAATAAACTATGGGAAAAACAAAATGTTTGGTGTTATAAGAAAGGGCTGCAAAGAGGAGAGTTTGACGCAGGGAGTCATTGGTATTTTAGAAGATTAGGTATTTTTGATTCAAAGTTTGATCTTTGCTATTTATCATATAGGGAAAATGTAAGCCCTGACGTGCAAAGATTAATGTTTTTTTGTGCTAATGATCCCAAAATGTACTCTAATTTAATTAACAATTTTAACATGGTAAAAAAAATGTTTTCTATATTCATAGCTGAAAGCAATGAGATTGCCACAGCTTGCAAAGAACATATGGTAGATATAGGTGATGAATCTTCTAATTATTTCGTTAATTTCAATCCTAAGAAAGATTCTGATCTTGATCGAATAAATAGTTTGTTGAGAGACTTAAATATTCTAGATGATAAGCCAATTTCAACCAGAGAGTGGCAGTGCGCAACATTGTATGCCAGAGGCAAATCAGCACGAGAAACTGGGGATATTTTAAAGATATCTAGAAGAACTGTAGAAACACATTTTGAAAATTTAAAAATAAAATTAAATGTTAGCACTAAGTCTGAAATCTTAGACAAACTATTAGACTGAAAGGAGAGAATAATGTATACATCTGAAATATTAGCAATTATGGGATTGTTATTTTCTAGCTATGTATTTTATAGGTACGCTAGAAAGGTTAATTCAGAAGAGTTAACTTTAAATGGATTTATGTGTGCTGATGGAAAGTTAAATAAAAGTCAATTTAGTAACACTTTTGCAGCTAGTAGCTTTTCTCTTGGTATGACCGTTATGTATTTAATGGGGAATGCCTCCTATTTAGGTTGGTTTTTGTTAGTGTCTCCAGCAACCTACCTTATAGGACATTATTTATTTATATATTTAGTTAAAGAAGCTAATTTTGATATTAAGAACTGTCGTACATTATCAGATATTGTTTATTTGATTTTTCCTAGCAAAAAAATCGCTTTTTTAATTACAGCAATGACTCTGAGTAGTTACGTCATGCTTGTTTTTATTGAGTTATACATAGGTTCTGTTTTATTTTCATTTTTCTTACCTGAAAGTACACTTTATCAAACAATTGCATTTTTGTTGATAGGAGTACTTGTTTTATCATATGTTAGACTTGGTGGTTATAAAGCTATAGTCCAAACTGATAAATGGCAGTTGTTTTTGATGATATCTGCAATGGGGGCAATATGTTGTTATGGTGTTATTGCTCCAGTAAAAAATGAAGCGAATCTAAGTCAAATTATTGTCAATACAACTAGCTATTCAGCAGATAATTGGTTCGTATTTATATTTATAATTTGGTTAACCTTGATTAATAGTGTAATAGGAATAACTCAAATTACTAACTGGCAACGTGTAGCTGCCACAGAGAGTGCTACGGTATCCCTTAGAGGTATGGTAAATTCTTCTTGGAAAGTATTATCTTTGTTATTATTAACAATAATAGGGTTTATCCTAGTTAATGCTAAAGGGTATCAAATACAATCCCTTTCACATTATTTAACATTGGTAAAAACTAGTGGGGGAATATCTAGCTATTTACTGTTTCCAGTAATGATAGTTGGGATGGCTAGTATGGTTTTTTCATCTGCTGATGTTGCTCTTATAGCAATAGGATATACCCTAACAGATCAGAATAGCTTATTTGAGTATTTTTCATCTATCAATGAAAAAAAACTACGTAGTGTTCTAACAATTGGCACACTAGTTATGCTTGGTATCCTTTCAATAATTTTTTATATGCAGTTTTCAGGCTTGCAACAATGGCTCTTGCCATTGATGTACACTACATGTGGGCAACTGATTGTATTAACGCCATTGCCTGTTTACGTATTATTGAAGATGAAAAGAGGAGAAGAGTTTTATCCAATAGCCGTAAATAGTAAAAATATCTTTTTAATGTTTTTAGGAGTATTTTCTGCGTGGATGCTCTTATTTGTTGGAGCATACTTATCAAAAATTACAGGTGATCAGTTGTATGCGCTAATGGCAATGCCTATAGGTGGAATTATTGTTTTTATCTCTGTCATGATGGTTAAAAATGATGTTTTTTATGCGGAAAATTTACTGAGGAGAAGGGCATAGAAGTGGTATAAAATGATGTCTGGAACGGTGGAAACTGTAAGGAAAAAATGGAATAGAAAAATTTATGAGAGTATTTAAATCGCCCCACATCTAAGCGGTCAACTTAGATGTGAGATCTCAAGATTAGTT
Organism: Legionellales bacterium; assembly: GCA_013215905.1. Next base: position 7,740 of record JABSQI010000065.1, read on the forward strand.
TTGATATGACCAAATCTTGAGATAATTGTAGCATGTGCTTTAGGTGCATGCATAACCGTAATTTATACGGGCTTTTGGCGGTTTAAATTTCTTTAGGATTGGAGAAATTTAGATATGCTAGATAAAAAAATATACAAATATTCAACAGCTAAGAACATAACCTCTGTCACTTTTCAGGGGTTTGAAAAGACCTTTCAAGAAAAAATATACGTCAATCTTCCCATGCCCTTGTTGGAATACATGTTTTTAGATGAAAATATTTCTCATAAAGAGGCCACGCTATGGCAACTCCTGCATGGGAAGCATATCTTTAAAGAGGGGCAATTTAAAGGGACTCAAAAACAACT
>JABSQI010000066.1 GCA_013215905.1 Legionellales bacterium
CGTAATTTATCTATATTTATCTCTTTCTGAGCAGATACTGGAATGACTTCTTTGCAAGGGATCTTAGCTGCTAATTCTTTAATTTTTGGTAATAACAGTTCTTTATTTTTAATAAGATCTACTTTATTCATAATTAATAATATAGGTAGATCAAAATTAATTTGGGCAAGAAGTGCCTCATCTTGTTCCGTCCATTGCCTACTATCAATAACTAGTAATACCAAATCTACACTATCCATCCATCCAAGTGCCGATTTGTTCAATCTATTATCTAATAAATGTTTAGATTTATCAATATATCCTGGAGTATCTACTAATCTAATAGCAAAATTTTCTCCTGAAAGAATACTACTTACACATCCTCTTGTAGTTTGTGAATTAGAAGATGTAATGCTAATTTTCTTATTCAGCAAGCTATTCAAAAGAGTAGATTTGCCGACATTCGGAGTTCCTATAATAGCAACATATCCATATTTACCAGTTTTCTTAAGATCATTCATATTTGATTATTTGTAATAATTCATGAGCAGCATTTTGCTCCGCTTTTCTTTTGGAACTTCCTTTGCCAATAGAGCTTTCATTTAATTCTGGTATTTTACAAGAGATCTCAAAGAGTTGTTCATGTTCATCCCCATGTATTTTAATCAATGAATATATTGGCAAACTATAAGACTTAGCCTGAGCAAATTCTTGGAGCTTAGTTTTAGGATTCTTAATATATTCTGGGCAAATCTCATGAATTCTATTTTTATACCACTTAGTAACTACCGTTTTACAAACATTGATATCACTATCTAAATAAATTGCACCTATAATTGCCTCAATGGCATTTATGTATATTGAACTTCCTGGTCTTATTTTATTTTTTTTCTCTGCAAGCCCAACCAATAAATATTTGCCTATATCTAGCTCTTGTGCCAACTCTTGTAAAGTTTCTCCTTGCACTAAGTGAGCGCGACAACTAGAAAGCTCTCCCTCATTAAAATTATTAGGCAATTTAAATAAAATATCTGATATTATAAAGCTTAGAACAATATCCCCAAGAAATTCTAATCTTTCGTTATTATTTTTACTATAACTTTTATGAGTTAGAGCAAGCTTGAGCAGTTCAATATTATTAAATTCGTAACCAATTACTGAGAACCATTGTGAATATTTATTCATATATATTACTGAATTCTATTAAAGGTTCTTCCCCAGCGAAGTTTAAAAAATTCTCCATTAAAACTAATCACTACAGCTACAGCTTTTCCTACAATATTTTCTTCTGGCATAAAACCCCAGTATCTACTATCGGAGCTTAAACTTCTATTGTCTCCCATCATGAAATAATGTCCATCAGGAACTTTTACAGTAAAATCATAAGATTTTCTTTTATTGCTAATGAAAATTTCATGTTGTTTACCAACTAAATTTTCAGTTTTTTGTTCGACACTATAGCCACTACTCTCTAATTTGTAAGCAACAAATTTTTGTTCTGCTTTTTTGCCATTTATATACAAAACATTATCTTTGTATTCTACTGTATCTCCAGGTACCCCAATAACTCTCTTTATCATATAAATATTTCTATTAGGAGGCCACTCAAAAACTACAATATCACCAATTTTTGGCTTACCTATATCAACAACCTTCTTATTACCTACAGGCAAATGTAATCCATAGGAATATTTATTAACCAAAATAATATCGCCTATTAACAAAGTTGGCTCTAAGGAACCAGATGGAATTCTGTACCCTTCATAAAAAAACGACCGTAGAATTAAAACAAACAAAAATATTGGGAAAAATGATCTAGAATACTCTATTAAAATTGGTTCTCTAGCTTGTAAACCATGAGCAGTTTGACGTTTTTTTCGAAAAAATAACCTATCAAAAAGAACTATCACACCTGAAACTACTGTTAAAATAGTCAGAATAGTCAAAAAATTCAGATAGATAGAGAATATTTCCATTATTATAGTATACTGTTGAAAATTTCATATCCTCACCTACCTAAAGGAAGGTGAATCTTAGTAATTCCTCACGATTTTTTAGTTTCTGCTTCATAGTGGCACAAATATTACCACTTTATTACATACTTAACTTCCCGACGCATGCCGGTAGACTCTAAATTTTACTTAAGTAAAAACCATTCTAAGGATACTTACCTTACTTGTCAAATATATTCCTAATATTTGCTTACTAAAAAGCGATGATATTTTTTCAAATCATCAACACATTATCTTTTATCTTGTTTAGTGAAAGATTAAAAATCACACAATAAAATTTACCAATATTTTTTAGCTTTTACCTTGGCCTTAAAATACTCAGACGAAAAATGCAACATAATCTATCTTTTGCAATTGACTCCCCCAAGCCCCCATAGTTTTACGGAATAAGCTGATTTAGTCTCGCAATTGTTTTCAGTCCACTAAGAATCTTTATTAACAGTTAAAATAGCCATAAATGCTTCCTGAGGTACACTTACTTTGCCAACTTGTTTCATACGTTTCTTGCCTTTCTTTTGTTTTTCTAATAACTTTCTCTTTCGGCTGACATCTCCTCCATAACATTTTGCTGTAACATTCTTTCGTAAGGCCTTGATAGTTTGTCTAGAAACAATATGATTGCCTATTGCTGCTTGTACAGCTATATCAAACATTTGTCTTGGGATGATTTTTGCCAACTTCTCAGTCATTTCTCTACCTTTAAAATAGGAATTCTCTTTATGAACAATTAAAGTAAGTGAGTCAACAGGCTCGCTATTCAATAAGATATCTAATTTAACTAGGTTCTCTATTTGATATTTCTTAAAGCTATATTCTAGGGAAGCATATCCTTTAGTAGAGGACTTTAATCTATCATAAAAATCAAATACAACCTCACTCATTGGGATATCAAAACTCATAATTACATGTTTTTCAGAGTATTGAATATTATTTTGTACTCCCCTCCTATCTAGGCATAATTTCATTATTGTACCCACATATTCTTTAGGAACGATCATATTTGCTTCAACTATAGGTTCTTTTATAGAAGATATTTTATTAGGAGGTGGCAACTTAGCTGGGTTATCGATCTTTAAAGTTTCACCACTCGAAAGCAATATTTCATATACAACTGTTGGTGCGGTTATTACAAGCTCTAAATCATACTCTCTTTCAAGCCTTTCTTGAACTATTTCCATATGTAATAACCCAAGGAATCCACATCTAAAACCAAATCCTAATGCGCTAGAAACTTCTGGTTCATAAAATAGAGCAGCATCATTCAAACGTAATTTAAGAAGTGCATCACGCAAATCTTCATATTCTGAATTCTCTATAGGAAACAATCCGGCATATACCTGGGGCTTGGCCTTACTAAAACCAGGTACAGGGTTCTCACAAGGAAATTTAAAATCTGTAATTGTATCTCCTACTGGTACCCCTTCTATTTCTTTAATTCCAGAAATAATATATCCCACTTCTCCAGTTTCCAGCTTATCAACTTCTGTTCTTTTAGGTGTAAATTTTCCAAGATATTCAATGTTGTAATTTTGACCAGTTGACATGATGCAAATTTTATGACCTTTTCTCAAAATACCGTTTATTACCCTAACAAGAGAAACTACCCCTAAATATGTATCAAACCAAGAATCAATAATTAATGCTTGTAACGGCTGAGAAACATCTCCAGTCGGAGGAGAAATATACTCTACTACTAAATCTAGTAACTCTTTTACCCCTAAGCCAGTTTTAGCACTTATACCTAGCGCATTCGATGCATCAATGCCAATCATATCCCCTATCTCTTGTTTTACTAAATCAGGATCAGATTGCGGTAGATCTATTTTATTAATAACTGGTAATATCGTTACATCTTGATCAATAGCTAAATAACAAACAGATACAGTTTGAGCTTCAACTCCTTGAGAAGCATCAACTAATAATATTGCTCCTTCACATGCAGCAAGCGATCTAGATACTTCATAAGAAAAATCCACATGTCCTGGTGTATCAATAATATTAAATTGATATTCTTGCCCCTTATACTCATGTATTAAAGTAACACTTTGAGCTTTTATGGTAATACCACGCTCACGCTCTATCTCCATACTGTCAAGCACCTGATTAGACATTTCACGCTTTGATAAGCCTCCACAGTACTCAATAATTCTATCAGCTAGAGTAGACTTACCATGATCTATATGGGCAATAATCGAAAAATTTCTTATGTTTTTTAAATCCATAGAATACCATTACAATTTAAAAAATAATTGTACATCAAACACATTATATAAGCGAAAAATTTATTATTGAAGTAATATTCAACAAATTTAATAAAATAATTAATTTTGAAAAATATTTGCAAATAAATATTATATGAATTTATCCAATCTTACCAGAATATGGATCTGATAAGCCTTTAACAGCAGTATTTAGCTTAATAACAGAAAAACCCCATAATATCACTAAAAATACAATTAGGACAAATACATATGGAATTATAAGTGAAAGCTCCCCTAAAATTATTAGCATTAAGATATAAAACATAGACCCGAAAGATTTCCCAAGTCTTGTAATAATTCCATCTATGACAGCTTTACTTTCACGTTTTTCTTTCTTACTCAGTGGTATAAATACCATCTCTTTTGTAGCATCAAAAATAGTGTATTTAAAGCTTCTTCCAAGAACTATTTGAAGAGTACCAATAATCAAAATAATATTAGCTGGATTACCAAACCAGGCAATAATAATATCTGAAAACAATACTTCTTCAAATACTATTCCTGAATAAAACAATATTCCTGTAGTAAACCAAATAAAAGGGGTTGTTAGTGCGGATAATTTCCAACCATATTTACGAATAATTATCCCTGTAATTAGTCCATCCATTAACGTAGCAATAATACCTGTCATGAATGTTACCTTATTCATAAATCCATAATAATCTTTACTATTCGTATAAGCCAATTTTACTCGATGGACCCAAACCACATCAGCAAGATTAAAAACAATATTGTATGAAAGTACTATGAAAACTAAGAATATTAAAAATTTAGAATGTTTTAAAGAATAAATTGCTTGTTTAAAAGAAATAACTGTCCTTTCTTTTAAAGCAGAGGTCTGATTAGTAGATACATCACTAGCAATTACAGAATTATTTAAATAAAAAAAGATGCTAAGTATTAACCCTCCAATTATAGACGCAACTATCAGTTGATAAAATATCCAAATATCCTTATCAGTATATGATAATATATTTGGATAATCCAATGATATCATCCAAGTAGCAATTAAACCCATAAAGATACCAGAACCATTAATACCCATGTTAAAAATTGGATAAAATCTTTTAGCATCGTTCATATTAGTAATTTCATTTACAAATCCCCATAGTAATACAGATAAAATGAATGTGCTCCATAATTCAGAAACTATATAAAATAAAGCCATGTTCCAATGTCTAATAATGACAAGTAGACCATCTAATCCAGATGTTAAGAATATAGATTCTTTTAAATAAGAAGATATCTTATCTAGCTCAAATATTTCTTGATATGGATATAGAATACATGAGAATAAAATAAAATATGCAATAAAAGCACACATCATATAATAAAAAACAGTAACTCTATTAAATTTAGTAACAAGCTTAGTAAAAATATATGTCACAAAAACAGCACTTGGTAAAACACAAAATATTTTTAAAAAGGGAATAACATTTGCTCCGGAGCCTTTTAATGTTACTACTAGAGCAACTTTCATATTTCTCAAGATATGATATACAAAAGTGCTTAAAAAAAACATTAAAAATATAAGAAAAACCCTCTTATATTCTCCAGGAAGGATTGGCCAGATAAGGTTTGGTCTTTTTACATTTCTTGCCATCATATATTGCCAGCTATTCTCTCATAACGAATATTTTGGGTCAAGCAAGAATTACCAAATTAATAAAAAAATATTAAAACAATATTTTACTAAACACTATTACCCTTTCTTCCTAACTTAACAAAACTAAGTATATTAAAAATATCAATATAAATTGTTCTTTTTAATTTCAATATCTAGATACTGGTAATTATTAAAATTAAGCAGAATGTAAGTAATTATCTACACATCTATTGTCAAAATAGTACATCAGACAAAATTACTTCTTATTAATGTATTGTAAATTTATAATTATCTTCCCAAACAATAAACTAGCCTATACCTTTAGGGAGATAATGAACCGATAAATTGTATAAATATAATTTACCTTATAAAGCATTTCTTAATTTAATTGATTCATATTGAAATATTTTTCTGATTCTGATTTCTTTGTTGTAAAAATTTTGATAATTGATTTAATTTTGTATATTCATAACTGTACGCAAATTACATATTATAAAAAAATCTATTTAAGTTATAGTAAATTGAGTAGAATTATCTTGTTCCAAATTTTTCTCATTTACATATAAATTAACCCTATCCTCTATTATTTTATTTACTGATTCTTTTTCTTCAAATGGTATATTTAGTGGATTGATTAATGAAGGATCCCTAATATCATTTGTTCTAATAAACATATCCACTAGATCCGTATAACTATCTTCGTCAAAACCTCCTCTAACATATGCAGTTTGACCATTTTGATTTATTTCCATATCTACATGATTATTATTAGAATCTTTAACTGTAATACTATAACCATATCCTTTAGATGATATTTTAGAACTTTCTTTTCTATAATATGACTTTATTCTATCGTTTGATTTTAGACTGTCTAAAGCAGTATCTAAATTATCTTTTATATCGATATCATCTATTGGTTTTTCATCAAGCTCTAAGCCTAGCGGACGACTTTTCCTTGCTAATGTTTCATATCCTTGAGATTCATTACCCACTTGTATATTTGAATATTTTACAGAAAGAGCATTGAATTTATTAAGCGCAGTATTATTTTGTAAATTTTGTGTTAATTTCTGCTCACTTTGAATATCGAGGCTTAAATTAGTTCCATGGCGACTATCCAAGTAATCTGCAAGATCACCTTTAAATTTGTCATATAAATGCTCTATATATCCATCAGAATATAAATCTATACCTTTTTCATAAAGAACTTTTTTCATTAAATTACCCAATTCAATCCTTTCCTCATCAATAGAATCATTCAAAAATTCTTCTAAATCATCATAATCATCCATCATTCTTTGGATTTGCTTAATTACTTTAAATAATTCCTTATCTCTATCTTGAAGTGTTTTATTTCCACTATATAAGCTATCTACTGAACCCATTTTACCATCATTAATATCTTCCGAAATATTTAATTCTGACAACTCATCATCAGATATTTCATCTACTAAAAAAGACAGAATACCTAGTATATCTTGATCATTAAGTACTTCTTTAATAGATTCATGTGCTTTATACACTCTCTCTACTTGGTATTTATCTATAGAATTTTTAAATTCATTTTCCAAGTATTCTAGATAATCAACATCATCTAAAAATATACCATCTTCATCAAGTATATCTTCAAATATTGAGCCTAGTTCTACTTGCACATCACCTTTTGCCTCATGGATAAATTCTCGCAGATCATTGTAACCCTCTTTTTTCATCATCTTTCTCAATTTTTTTACTGCTCTGACTAACTCTTCCCCATCATCATATTCTTTGGAATTTTTTATTTTATTTAATTCGCTCTTAGGTTTCTTCTCTACCAAGAAGGAAAGCATATCTAGAACTTTATCATTATCAAGTACATCTTGGATAGATTCATAAGCTTTGTAAGAATCTTCGAATCTAGATTTTAAATATTTTAGATACTCATCATCATCTAAATCTATATCGCCATATTCTAGCATTTTCTCCATTAAAGTGCCTAACTGCAATCTAACATCATCTTGTGCTTCATCTAGAAAATTTTCCAGAGAATCGTACCCTTCATCTTCCATTAACTCTTTTAATTCACTTATGGCCATACTCAATTCAGAATCTTTATTATATTCACCTAGTTTTTGTAACTCTATGAGATCATCTTCAGATATCGACTTCACTAAGAAACTAAGCATATCTAAAATATTTCCGTTATCAAGTACATCATTGATAGACTGATGTGCTTTATAAG